>CAMWXV010000031.1 GCA_947178305.1 uncultured Porphyromonadaceae bacterium
CCACCGAGATCCGCTACACGCACCGCCCATGGGAACAGAAATACGCACTCTACATCAAACATCAGAAACAGAATGGCAAACAGGTAGTATCCCACCTTGAACTGTGCCATACTTTCACCGCGAGTGGGAATACCACATTCGTAGGCCTCACCTTTCTGAGGATTGAACGACCGCGGGGAAATCAGACCCGCAAGCCACAACGCTAATGCCACCAAACCTATGCCGGTAAGGGCCGCTGTTACAGCAAGCGTTGACATTTGAATGGATAATGATATCATAGGTTATATAATAATTTTCTACATTGCACCGCTAAACAACTTCATCACAATCAATTACGATTGCAAATCAGCACACGTGTCACGGTATTATGATTTCACGGTGCAAATATAGCCAAAAAATCACAAATAAAGTTACTGAGCCATAACTATTTTTCAACATCAACGATTTTGTCACGCCTCAAGAGCCTGCTCTATGTCGGCTATAATATCTTCCACATTTTCTATGCCCACAGAGAAACGAATCAAATCCGGACGCACCCCGGCAGCCACAAGTTGCTCGTCTGTCAACTGACGATGTGTATGGCTTGCAGGATGTAACACACAGGTGCGAGCATCAGCCACATGAGTCACTATGCCGCAAGACGCAGACTATCCATAAACCGGATGGCCTCATCCCTACCGCCCTTGATACCGAACGACACCACTCCGCATGTTCCATTGGGCATATACTTCTGGGCCAACTCGTAATACGGACTGCTCTCCAACCCCGCATATTCCACCCAGGCCACCTTCGGATGCGCCTGTAGATACTGCGCCACGGCAAGAGCATTGGAGCAATGGCGAGGCATGCGAAGATGCAATGTTTCCAATCCGAGATTGAGCAAAAAAGCATTGTGAGGACTTTGAATGCTCCCGAGGTCGCGCATCAGATGCACTGTGGCCTTTGTAAGATACGCTGAAGAACCAAAAGTTTCGGTGTACGTCAACCCATGATACGACTCATCCGGAGTACACAACCCCGGGTATTTGTCAGGATACTGCGCCCAAGGAAACTTTCCGCCATCCACAATAACGCCGCCCACAGATGTGGCATGCCCATCCATATATTTGGTAGTGGAATGCACCACAATATCCGCACCCCACTCTATCGGACGACAGTTAATTGGTGTAGGGAATGTGTTATCCACTATCAACGGCACTCCGTGTGCATGAGCCACTCTGGCAAACTTCTCTATATCCAGAACCTCAACCGACGGATTGGATATGGTTTCTCCGAACAAAGCCTTGGTATTCGGCCTGAACGCTGCTGCTATTTCCTGCTCCGTCGCATCGGGACTCACAAAAGTCACATCAATGCCAAACTGTTTCAGAGTGACGGCAAACAGATTGAACGTGCCGCCATAAATGGCCGATGAACTCACAAAATGATCACCCGTCCCACATATATTTATAATGGCATAAAAATTGGCTGCCTGTCCGCTGGATGTGAGCATAGCCCCCACCCCGCCTTCAAGAGCCGCAATCTTAGCGGCCACAGCATCGTTCGTAGGGTTCTGCAACCTGGTGTAGAAATAACCTGAATCCTCCAGGTCAAATAAACGAGCCATTTGCTCACTGGTTTCATACTTGAATGTTGTACTTTGATATATGGGCACCACTCGCGGCTCTCCCTTTCCCGGATTCCAGCCAGCTTGCACACAAAGCGTTTCGGGGTGTAACTTCTGCGACATCGTAATCATTTTTAATATATCGCAAAGGTACACATTTAAGCAGCACTCTGCAAATATACCTGCTTTGAGGAGCGAGGTTTGGGCTGAGATGACACTCCACATCATACTCCGAGCCATCATCCAACCTGAGCCCGAATGTTAAATCCAACTCATCGCTCAATTCCGCTACGCCATGAAATGAATCCACAACACACCCATCCACATCAATCACCTCTACAGGACAAGAAAGCACATAACAGTTGTCTGTAAACTCTGCCGCCATACCTCGTAACGAGAGCGACATAGCACCATGCATATCATCGGGTAAAAGCCCCATAATATCAACATCTGCACTTCGTGCATGCGGATTGAACCTAATGGCCACTGCCGTAGAATAACAGATGCGAGACACGCCAGTAGCTTTATTAAAGCACACAGTAGTTCCCTCCCCTACCACTTTGTATGGATAAGCATTTACCCGAGAAACACCATTTACAATAAAAGAAGCCTCAACACCGCAGCATCCATGAACCGAAGATGCCTTTGGTTCACTATAAACTATATGCAAATCCGTAAACGCATGCAAATCCAACCGCGGAGATGTCGGCATCAAAAACGCCGCATCAATCACACGTTGCACTTCCGGTGTTCCCACGCTGTACACCCATGGCACATCCACAAATGTGTAATCCACCGGCGATTCATCATCAGTCATTCTGAAATTACGGATAGTAAATGTAACAAGGCGCTTATCGTCATTGAATGCAAATTCATAATGCACATCGTCCATCACACTTGCTTCTGACGAAGCCCGCACTCCGCCAACATCATTTATCACATGAAAAGACTCCGCCGATTTAAAACGGTCAAGTTTCGCTTCAGGATCCGACTCTCCGACACAAGCAGAGACAATCAGACCGAGCACGAAAAACAGGATATTCAATAGTTGAAAGCGTTTCATACACTTTCAACTATGCCACATCAACTTTTGTTCAGAAATTCAGTCGTATGGAACCGCCCACAGTGCGCGGACGACCACGCTGCACAAACTGATTGCCTATACTTTCAAAATAAAAAGTGTGATACTTTGTGCCTGTAAGATTCTCCGTCCACACCTGAAATTCAATCCAGTCGTGACGAGCGGTGACATTAAGTCCCATCAAAGCATAAAACGGCTGCGAAAGCGAATTTTCCTCATTCCATTGAATGCGCCCCACGCCACGCGCGTTAACATTGAAATCCAACTCCCACTTTTTAGAAACCGGCAACGAATATGTCACCGAACCAAAAAGAGTGTGCTGCGGAGCATACGGCACATAATTGCCATCATAAGAATTCTTACCGTCATTAAACTCCACAAACTTGGCATTGGTATATCCATAGCTGAGAACTGTTGACCAATGATCATTAGGAGTGCAACGAACCTGCGCCTCGGCACCAAAACTGCGGGTTCGCCCGGCATTCGTTGTCACCCTGCCTGTGGTGCTTCCATCGGGAAACATAGTCAACTGCTGATTGCGGCAATCTATATAGAACAACGCCAAATCGGTGCGAACCCTACCATCAGCACAATTTATATGCGCACCCACCTCGTAGTTCCAACTCGTTTCAGGCTTATAAGTCACAAACCTCTCCACCGGATAGTTGTTACCGATGCTCGCCGGTATCATACCTGTAATCATTGCACCTATTTGAGGCGGCATCTGCGGAGGAAACTTGCCCGGCAAATCATTACGAAGCACATCAAGCATATTTTGCGTCATCTCCTGCTGGAGAAATTCACTGAACATCTGTGTATTGTACCCTCCGCTCTTATACCCTTTGCTTACAGTGGCATACACATCGCTCTTACCCTCCATAGGAAGTTCATAACTAACAGTAAACTTGGGCATAAACTCCAAAAAATGCTGGTGCATCTTTCCTACCTTATCATATGCAAGAGGAAAATCAAAGCTACCCATCTTAGATGACAATGCAAATCCGGTATAATAATTGTTATTGAACCTCATGCGCACCATCTCATAGTCAAGCCTGCCACCCACCGACACATTGAACGCACCTAAATCAAAGGCGCTTTCATGATACAGCGCAAGTCCATGAGTGGGCATGGAAAACACGCTGTTAAGCACGAAACTCTCATCAAGCCATTTGATGCCTATACCCATATTCTGCATCATGGGATTTTTGTTTGCCGCACTTGACAAAATTCCGTTTACCTTGTCGGTTATCAACGTATTTATGCCATCGTTTTTAAAAGTCACAGGAGCCCACATCGATGTATGCTTGTAAAAGGCGAACGCACCGCCCAACCAATGATAAAAATCCTTTTGACCACGCACCACTACATCCTGCGTTATTGCCCATTCATGACGGCGCTGTGTAAGGGTAAAATAATCCAACGGGGTGAAATCCTGGTCAAGAGTCATATTGTCATTAATATACTGCACACTCGTGATGCTTGACAAAGTGAATCCGGGTTGTGTCCAATGCACCGTCAAACCATCAGTAAACGAATTACGACGATAAAAACACGTGTCATTGTAATTTATCACTCCGTCCTTGCTGCGTGCGCTCTCAAGCATATATTCATAAGGGTAGCCACCGTTGCGACTCATATTAAACGAAGCCACATTACTAACCTTCAACGCATTGTTTGGACGCCACTCGGTACGCCAACGCAACTGCAATCCTTTCTCCGTTCCGGTTTTAGTATCATTATACAGATTGCGGTAAAAACCATTGCTATAATTAAAATACCCGCTCAATGCCATAGCCAATTTCGGTGAAAACTTAGCATAATGGCTCACAGACAATGATGCCTCTGGGCCATTGCCCACTCTGGCGCTCACCCTGCTTCCTTGATAAGTCATCGGCGACAATGTATAGATGTTAATCTGACCGGCCATAGTATTGCGTCCGTACAAAGTGCTTTGCGGCCCACGAAGCACCTCTATACGTTCTATATCAGCCGCGCTGAAATCATAATTGTCTTTATTCAACAACGGCACATTGTCAACACTCAGCCCCACAGCAGGCTGGTCAATACGCGCCCCCAATCCGCGCACATAAATACTGGATGTCATGCGGCTGCCATATTGGGGTATATAGAAGTTAGGTGCTATTTCGCTAACACCGCGAAGCGATGTCACACCGAGTTGCTCAATCTGCACTTGCGGCATAGTGGTAGTGGCAAGTGGCATAAGGCTCAAATCAGCACTCTGCTTTATAGCCGTCACAGTCACTTCACTCAGATGCATCGCGCTATCAACAGGCTCAACACCAACCTCAGACGACAAGGCCGCAACCGAGACATTAACAGCCACACATAAACTCAAGTTCCTGATTGAAATCAACTCCATATTTAACTAAAAAACATTAACAGCTGCAAAGTTACAGCTATTTATCCACACAGCCAAAACCACCACACATGGCACTCGCAAATTTAACAATAACTTAATGTCATATCAGGATTTTGCGCTTTGGACTAAAGTTAGTATATTTGCGCTTTGGAAAAAACAAATAAATCACACCATAAATCATGGCACAGCAAGAAGAAACTTTCAAAAAAATAGTATCGCACGCCAAGGAATACGGTTTTGTGTTCCCCTCAAGTGAAATCTACGACGGCCTTGGAGCCGTATACGACTACGGCCAAAACGGCGTGGAACTCAAAAACAATATCAAACGCTATTGGTGGGACTCCATGACTCTGCTCCACGACAACATCGTGGGTATAGACTCAGCCATTTTCATGCACCCCACCATTTGGAAAGCCTCCGGTCACGTAGACGCATTCAACGACCCTTTGATTGACAACCGCGACTCCAAAAAGCGCTATCGCGCCGATGTGCTCATTGAAGACCACATCGCCAAGATGGAAGAAAAGATAGAAAAAGAAGTGGCCAAAGCCAAAAAAAGATTTGGTGAAACTTTTGATGAGGCTCTCTTCCGTGAAACCAATCCTCGTGTACTGGAGCAGAAAGCAAAACGTGATGCCCTACACGAACGCTTTGCGGCAGCCATGAACAACAATGACCTTGAAGACCTCAAGCAAATCATAATTGACCAAGAGATTGTATGCCCCATAAGCGGCACAAAAAACTGGACCGACGTGCGCCAATTCAACCTCATGTTCTCTACAGAGATGGGCAGCACCGCTGATGGAGCAATGACAGTGTACCTGCGTCCGGAAACCGCCCAAGGTATATTTGTAAACTATCTCAACGTACAGAAAACCGGTCGTATGCGTCTGCCCTTCGGTATAGCACAGATCGGTAAAGCTTTCCGTAACGAAATCGTGGCTCGCCAATTCATATTCCGCATGCGCGAATTCGAGCAAATGGAAATGCAATTCTTTGTGCGTCCCGGCGAAGAACTCAATTGGTTTGCACAATGGAAAGAATGGCGCCTGAAATGGCACAAAGCCCTTGGTCTGCACAACGCACAATATCGTTATCATGACCACGAAAAACTGGCCCACTATGCCAACGCAGCTACCGACATTGAATTTGAAATGCCATTCGGATTCAAAGAAGTGGAAGGCATCCACTCCCGCACCAACTTTGACTTGTCGCAACACGAAAAATTCTCAGGCAAAAACATAAAATATTTTGACCCTGAACTCAACGAAAGCTACACTCCGTATGTTATAGAAACATCCATAGGCGTGGACCGTATGTTCCTTTCCGTACTCTGCTCCAGCTACGAAGAGCAGCAGCTTGAAGGCGGTGACTCTCGTGTGGTTCTTCATCTGCCGGCACCTTTGGCTCCCGTAAAGTGCGCCGTGATGCCACTGGTACGCAAGGACGGACTTCCCGAAAAGGCTCGCGAGATTGTCAACGACCTCAAGTTTGACTTCTCCACACACTACGAGGAAAAAGACTCTATCGGTAAGCGCTACCGCCGCCAGGATGCCATAGGCACCCCCTACTGCATCACCGTGGATCACCAGACTCTGGAAGACGGCACTGTGACATTGCGCGAACGCGACTCTATGGAACAGACACGTGTTGCCGTAGCCGACCTACATAAAATAATCCACGAAAAAGTGAGCCTCACTTCACTTCTTCGTAAACTTGCATAACAAATGAAACTAACACGTATAATTCCGGCCTTTGTGGCTTTCGTGGCCTGCATGAGCCTCAGTTCATGCAACTACAATTCACTTGTTGAGAAACAACAGCAGGTAGAAAGCTCCTGGGCCGAAGTTGAAAACCAGTATCAGCGTAGATCAGATTTGATACCGAACCTTGTGTCAACCGTCAAGGGTTATGCCCAACACGAGAGCAAAACCCTTGAGGCAGTAACAGAGGCTCGCGCAAAAGCCACATCCGTGACTATTGATCCGACAAACCTGAACGAAGAATCATTGGCAAAATTTCAACAAGCCCAAGGTGAATTGTCTTCAGCCCTTAGCCGACTGCTTGCTGTAACAGAAAACTACCCGGAACTGAAAGCCAACGAAAATTTCCGCGACCTTCAAGCTCAATTGGAAGGTACAGAAAACAGAGTGGCAACAGCCCGCACACGCTTCACGCAAGTGGTGGCCGATTACAACACTTCCATCAAAAAGTTTCCCACTGTGATTTACGCCTCGTGGTTTGGCTTTGACGCCAAACCTCAGTTCAAGGCCGAAGCCGGCGCCGAAAAAGCACCGGAAGTGAACTTTAACGATTAGTTTAGCAAATGAATAAAGCCAAATTGCTTTTTGTTCTTCCTGCATTGTCCATAATCGCAGCTTCTTGTAGCAGCGACAATGATGACACATGGTCAAAGTACGCTCAGTGGCGCGACACCAACAACGCTTGGTTTGAACAAGAAAAATATCGCACCAACGACGATGGCACTCCATTTTACGAAGTGCTTAGCCCATCATGGTATCCGGGATCGCAGGTACTTATACATTACTATAACGACCGCGCCCTGACACAAAACAACCTTGTGCCATATGTAACAAGTACCGTAAGCGTAAAATATGTAGGCTACTATTACAATGGTGAGATATTTGACTCTTCGTTTGCCAATACCGACAGTGCCATAGTAGTAAAACCAACAGGCACTATAGCCGGTTGGCAAATAGCATTGACCAATATGCACGTAGGTGATTCGGTAGATGTTGTAATTCCGGCCGATCAGGCCTACGGTGCAAGCGTAACTTCCGGGGTAAACCCATACTCTGTGCTTCGCTTCAGCATGAAGCTTAAGGACATACCGGAATATCAACTTCCTTGATATAAATTTTTTTCACAAAAAAACAAGCCGCGCAAATTTTCAGTAATTTCGCGGCTTGCTCATTGTATATTCATGCTTACACAATATTTATAACTATGAACAAAAGTTTATTATCTCTGTCGTTTGGCACATTCGCACTTGGCATCGCAGAATTCGCCATGATGGGCATACTAAGCACCATGGCCAACGACTTCAATACAACCGTGGCCTCAACAGGTCATCTCATATCAGCATATGCACTCGGCGTGACCTTCGGAGCCCCCGCCCTACTGTTTCTAAGACGTATGCAGCTACGCAAAATTATGCTGCTATTGGCTGCGCTCATATTCGTAGGAAACACATTCACAGCCTTGGCTCCGAACTTTTACACAATGCTTGTCGCCAGATTCTTATCTGGCTTGCCACACGGAGCCTACTTCGGTGTCGGCGCTATTGTAGCTCAAAGGCTCGCATCACCGGGACACAAGGCTCAAGCTGTATCAATCATGGTATCAGGAATGACTGTGGCCACACTGATAGGAGTACCGGGAGCCACATTTCTCACCGAACACCTGTCTTGGCGCATCACGTTTGCCATCGTTGCACTGGCCGCCGCGCTCACGTTGCTAAGCATCAAAATCAATGTACCGGATGTTGGCAAGATTGAGGACCGTGGGTTCAAAGGTCAATTCGCCTTTCTTAAAAACCTCGCCCCTTGGCTTATATTCGGAGGCACGATCTTTGGACAAACAGGCATATATTGCTGGTACAGCTATGTTGATCCACTGCTCACCAATATATCCGGATTCTCATCCGACTACCTGCCTGCAATAATGGTGATAGCCGGATTCGGAATGTTTGCGGGCAATCTGCTCAGCGGCAAACTTGCCGACAAATATGCAGCCGGAATCGTATCCGGCCTCATAGCCACGACTATGATTCCGGTCATGATACTCATATACATCTTGGCCAACTATGGCTGGGCTGAAGTTGGCCTGACATTCCTTGGCACCGCCGGACTATTTGGAATCGGAGGTCCGTTGCAATTTCTTATCGTACGTTATTCCAAAGGAGGAGAAATGCTCGGTGCCGCAGGAATACAAATATCCTTTAATCTCGGTAACGCTATAGCAGCATGGATTGGTGGTACAGTCATAAACTTTGGAATGGGTTATGCTGCACCCGCTATTGCCGGCGTACCATTATTGATAATAAGTGCCACTCTTCTGTTTTATCTGTATCATAGATATGAACGAAACAACAGGATCACAGATTAAATCGTTTAACACTAAATATCAAGACTTAACAACACACATACCATATCTACGCAACATTTTGTCACAAAAATATTCAAAAAAACGTCCATAATATTTGGTCATTACAAAAAAACAACGTAACTTTGCATCCGCAAACACGAAAAAGTGTTGCCAAGGAGGCTCGCTAGCTCAACTGAATAGAGCATCTGACTACGGATCAGAAGGTTACAGGTTTGAATCCTGTGCGAATCACTTTCCAAGGCTACCAAATCGGTAGCCTTGATTAGTTTTACACTAATCCATATGGAAATAAAGCAATTACAAACACCATCAAATGAAATGTTGGACGAATTGACCATAATATGGGAAAAGTCCGTACGCAGCTCACATCACTTCCTAACCGAAGACGACATAGCTTTTTTCAAACCGCTAATACGTAACCAATACTTCAAAGAAGTCCACCTTTTCATAACACAAAATGAAAAGAAACAAATCTCAGCATTCATGGGATTAAGCGATGATATGTTGGAAATGCTTTTCGTATTGCCAGAAGAACAAGGAAAAGGTCATGGCAAAGCCCTTGTGGATTATGCAATCAATAAATGCCACATCCACAAAGTCGATGTTAACGAAGACAACCAACAAGCCTATCAATTTTATCTACACATGGGGTATGAGGTAATAGGACGAAGCGAACACGATCCAACCGGAAAACCATTTCCAATCCTGCATATGCATAAGAATACACACAATATTCACACAAGAAAGCGTGTTTGCCATAACACCCAAAGGTGAAGACAGAATCATAGTGCGCATAGGCGTGATAACAGGCCCATTGACCGACTACCATCGTATAGAGCATTCAGTGATTCACACACTCAACTACTGGCTCACAGCAACATCGTAAACATCAGTAAAAACACAACGAAAGCGCCCAATGGGCGCTTTCGTTGTGTTAGAATTATATTTTGAGTATTATTTCTTTACCTTGTTGTAACGTGCATTCAACCCTTTGAGAACTTCATCTGTGATGTCAAGAGAAGGATCAAAATACACACCGGCGGCTCTATAAAGAATAGCATCGTATTTCTTAGTTGCGTTATATTCCTTTATGAAAGCATTGATAGAGTCAGTGAGCTGCTGTTGTTGAGCCGCGAGCTGCTGTTCGGAATTGCGCTGCATATTGGCCAAATAATTCTGGGCATCCTCCTGCATCTTGTTGAATTTTGCCATATCTGCATTATAGCTGGCTTCGCTCAAATAACCGTTTGATTTCATTTTCTGCTCAATCTGAGAACCAAACTTCTGAATTTCGTTGGCACGAGCCTGACGAGCATTTTCAAGTTTACTATATTCACGAATGGCCTGTTCCTTGAAATCCTTGGCCAAATTATAGTTGGCGCTGATAGTGTCCTCGTTGATAAAGCGAATGTTGATTTGCGTAGTCACGGCAGCCACACTGTCGTTGCCTTTCGGGGCAACTGTTTCAGTAGTATCGGATCCGTTTGACGAGCAAGAAGCAAGAGAGCTGATGGCCAGCACTGCAAACAGTGCATTAGCGGCAATAGCTGATTTTTTCATTTCTAAATGATATATCTATAAATTTGTTTATATTCAATAATATAGCGAATGTTATTCATGGTCGTTATGCGCCGCACAGCCTATGTTCTTTTCTTTCAATCCGGGCACATCCTTTACGTGACCGGAAGGAAATTTACCACCCTTAACAAACAAAGCCTTCACACCGAGCAGCAACACAGCCACCAGCATCATACCGACTGTTAAAAAGAGTAATTTCATAGGCATATTATGCTTTTGCTGTGCAAATATATGAAACGAAACTAAATTATTTGTCATAACTAAATTTTATTTTGTACCTTAGTGTGCTCCTAAGAGAGTTTTTAACATTATTTTCCACTTACATTGTATAAAAACCAATTATAATATCATTTTATGGAACTGAAAGACTTAAAACCCACTCGCGTGTTTGAAATCTTTGATGCCATCACCAAGGTGCCGCGTCCTTCAAAAAAAGAGGAGAAAATTCGCGAATTTCTGCTTGACTTTGCAAAAAAACATAATCTTGACAGCAACACAGATGCTGTTGGCAATGTTGTTATAACCAAACCCGCCACTCCAGGCCATGAAGATGCCCCAGTCATCATTCTCCAAGGACACATGGACATGGTTTGCGAAAGCAACAACAAGGATTTTGACTTCGAGAACACCCCCATAACCACAATCGTGGACGGCGAATGGGTTCGCGCCGACGGCACCACTCTTGGAGCCGACAACGGTATTGGCGTGGCCGCATCACTGGCCCTTCTCACCGAACCTGAGCTGGTACACGGCCCATTGGAAGCCTTGTTCACCGTTGACGAAGAAACCGGCATGACAGGAGCTTTCAACATCGGCGACAACATGATTTCGGGAGACATGCTCCTGAACCTTGACTCCGAAGACGATGCCGAACTGTTTGTTGGATGCGCCGGTGGCGTAGACACCGTTTGCACCTTCAAATACAACCGCTCTTACGCACCTAAAGACTTCACATACTTCCGTATTGACATATCCAAATGCCTTGGCGGTCATTCCGGCGGCGACATTCACCTCGGACGCGCCAACGCCAACAAACTTTTGGCTCGTTTCCTGTTCAACCTTAGCAAAGAGCACGAACTTGTACTTTGCGAAATTGACGGTGGAAACCTCCGCAACGCTATTCCAAGAGCTGCGCACGCCATCATCGGTGTTCACACATCCAAAAAAGAAGCTGTCCGCGTAGCCCTCAACGAATATGTGGCTAAGGTAGAAAACGAATATAAAGACCTTGAACCGACCATGGAAATAGCCATGGAAAGCGTTGAAGCACCCGAATATGCCGTAGACCAACAAACCACTACCGCCGTGGTACGCGCTCTCTACTGCGCTCCTCACGGAGTGGTGTCCATGAGCCGTGAGCTTGAAGGTCTTGTGGAAACCTCAACCAACCTCGCATCTGTGAAAATGGCCGCTGACAACAAAATCGTGGTAACCACCAGCCAGCGCAGCTCTGTTGATTCACGCAAATGGGACATAGCCAATCAGGTTGAAGCCGTATTCTGCCTCGCAGGAGCCACTGTTGAGCACGGTGAAGGTTATCCCGGATGGCAACCCAATATGGAATCTCCCATCATGAAAATCGCTCGTGATGCCTACAAGGAGCTCTACGGTGTGACACCGGCCATAAAAGCAATACATGCCGGCTTGGAATGCGGCTTGTTCCTTGAAAAGTTCCCCCACCTTGACATGGTATCGTTCGGTCCCACCCTGCAAGGTGTTCACTCTCCGTCTGAACGCATGCACATTCCTGCCGTGGAACGATTCTATGAGCAGCTCAAACTCACCATTACCAAAGTGGCAGAGCTTAAGAAATAACCCGTACTAAACATAAGAGGCCTGCGGAAACATCTCACCGCAGGCCTTTTTTCTCACTTAAATCCATGTCCATGAAACATATCTCAATTATTCTGATTCTTTTATGCACATCCATAACGGTGCAAGCAAACACTTCGCAACAAAAAGTTGAAGCCGATTCAGTAAAAACAGAGATAACCGCCATTCCCGACACAGTCATCAGGCTAACCGATGAAGACTACAGAGAAGTGGCCGAACGATTGGGCGTTGAAATAGCAGCAATGAAAGCTGTTGTTGACATAGAGGCCGGAGTTTCCCATCAAGGATTTTTTGCACCAGGCAAACCGATTATAAATTTTGATATAAAAATGTTTCGCCTCTTCGCCGGCAAACACGGCATCAACCTTGCTAAATACAAAAAATCACACACCGAGGTATTCTCTGCCGTCAATCCACGAAAACATGGATCCACCCAAGCCGCACAACAAATACGCCTTAAAAAAGCCCGCTCCATAGACGAACGCACTGCTGTGGAAGGCACCTTTTGGGGAATGTTTCAAATAGGCGGATTCAACTGGAAAAAATGCGGAGCAGAAAGCATTGATGATTTTGTAATGAAAATGAGCCGATCGGAACGCGACCAACTTGAACTGTTTGCTAATTTCCTACAAAACACCGGACTTGACAAACATCTTAGAGCCAAAAACTGGGCTGCATTCTCTCGCGGATACAACGGTCCAAGCTATGCAAAACGCAGATACCACACGCGCATGGCATCAGCCTATGCCAAACACAAGTCCAAAGCAAAAGCCTCATCATCTTCTTCTAAGCATCCACACACACACACAACACGTGGACAAAGCAAATAAAGCTGCAAAAAACATAGACACACACATTGACAACCATACCACCAATCCCAAAAGCAACATACAACACACTACCCACCACATAGTGGCCTTAGGCATGCTATAACCATAACTTGTACGCACTATTATATACACAGCCAAGGCGTACAGCAGATACCACAACGCAAATGCCCATCCAAGCCCCACCAATCCGAGACAACCATATCCCAACCACGACAGCAGCAAACACACAACTCCGGAACATACCTCCAGAATCATATACACTCCACCGTTCCCCTTGGCCACTATCATATATCCCATACACCATGAAACACAGCGCCACACACATCCCAGCATAGCCAGCACCACATATGGCACAGCAGGCATGAAATCATTAGAATAAAGCAAACGCACCACCCATGGTGCAAAGGCAGCCAAAAGAGAACCAAGAGCCACCACCACACACAGCATCACATAAATCTCGTGATTCACAAACACACATGCCCGTTTTGTTCCCTGAGCCATGGCCTGCGACAAGCGAGGAAAAAACTCCATACCTATAGCTGAAAATGCCACTCCGAGATATTTAATTATCAGCGTGTAACCACACTGAAAATAACCCACTTCCAACTCCCCTGCCCTATGATTGATATACGAC
>CAMWXV010000032.1 GCA_947178305.1 uncultured Porphyromonadaceae bacterium
GAGTGTCTATGATCATTTGGCACGAGTTTCGGCATTGCGGGCAAGAGAAATGAAAAACTCACGAGCCTCGGACGTCAATGACTCCGGAAGGGCTTTAATAGCCTCGGTGGAGTATTCGGTCACTTTTTCACGACACTCCTTGTCAAGTCCCAACTCCACATATATCTCTCTGACGGCATCAATTTTGGCCTGCGGTTCCTCAATAGCGAGAGCATCAATCAAATCCTGACCGTTGGCACGCTGCATGGCGCTTATAAGCAACCATGTTTTCTTTTCGTTGAGAATATCACCGCCTATAGGTTTGCCGAAAGTGTCTGCGCATCCAAACGTGTCAAGATAATCATCCTGCATCTGAAACGCCAACCCCAACTGCTCCCCATAACGATACATGGACAACTGCACATCCTTGGATGCTCCTGCCATGATGGCACCAAGCTGACAGGCACAACCCAGAAGCACCGATGTTTTCAAGCGAATCATCTCAAGATATTCCTCAACTTTCACATCTTTACGTGCCTCAAAATCCATGTCAAGCTGCTGCCCTTCATATACCTCCATTGCAGTTCTGTCATACAAGTCAAGAACACTACCAAGAGCTGCAGCATCCATATTGCATGCCTCTCCGCCTCGCATCAACATACCGGCCATAGTGAGCATGGCATCGCCCGATAATATCGCGGTTCGCTCATCCCATTTCACATACACAGTGGGACGCGAACGACGCACCGGAGAATGATCCATCAAATCATCGTGAAGCAATGTAAAGTTATGATACATCTCCACTCCCAACGCTTGATTAACAGCTTTGTCTGGCGAGCCACACAAAGCATCACACACAGCCAACGTGAGCACGGGGCGAATACGTTTGCCTCCTGCTTCAAGCGAATATTTGATAGGGTCATAGAGTCCTTGCGGATGAGCGGGGTAACTTATACGAGCCAAATGCTCGTTGACAATCTCTGAATATCGGGTTATGGTGAGCATTATCAAAAAGGTATTATAATATAATAATGGAATGTATACGCATGTCAATGTTGATAGCCTCGGCGAAAACGAGCCAATTTTTCCGGATCAAGCGCAAGCACTCTTTCTATCATCGGAGCGAGTATCGAATCATTCGGATCATTACGAACAAGATGTCCAAGATACTCGGGTTCACAAGTGCGCAAAAGCAACTTCACTCTACGCTCGGGAGAAAGTGTAGCGCTGATGGAGTCAATAGCATTCAGAAACTTTGGCATGGAGTCGCCATAGGCATATGCCACTCTTTGTGTAAGTTTCTGCGCATATGGCAACTCAGCCGGACGATCCGACGCCAACCACTCCACTATGGAATTTGCGGCAGTCTCACATCCCATATGCGAGGCGATGGAATCACCCATTTTTTCTACCGGAACATTCATATCCACCTCCACGGCACAATGTTTGTCTCCGGAAACACAAGAAACTATGGCAGCGCATATTACAGCTGCAACAGACAATAAACGATATGATTTCATATCCACAAATTTAGTAACTTTGCATTCGCGGTGCAACTTTTTAGAGGTCTAACAACGTCTAAGAATTGAAAACTACAAAAACTAACGCATTATATGAAAAAACTTCTATTAATCCTGACTCTTGTGACTGCCGCTGTCATATCACTGACCACACAGTCATGCAGTTCAAACAATCAGAACTACGACAAATCCAGCACGATGGAGAACGTGAGCATGGACGACTTCCGTGCCATGGCTCGCGAAGCCTACGACAGTAACTCTGAGGTAAACCTGAGCTACGATTCTCTCAACAACCGAGTATTGCTCCGCACACACTGCATTGACTCCTACGATTTCATAGATTCAATCAAAGACAATATCATACCTCTTACAGCTATAGTACTTGGAACAACATTTCCGGGAGTGGTGATAGTGTTGATTTTCTTCCTGACCTTCCGGTATTTCCGTCAACGCAGACTTGACCGTTACAAAGTGATAGAGCACGCCATAAGCAGTGGCGTACAGCTACCCGACAGCTTTTATTTGTCTGAAAGCACAAAAAACACCAACACTCCACGTTCGGCCATAGTGTGGATAGGATGGGGACTCTCAATTACACTTTTCTTTCTGTGTACAACAAATGAACCACTGGCCGCTTTCGGTCTCATACCTCTGTTCATCGGTATTGCCCGAGGTGTTACATACCTGATTAACCGCCACGACCAAAAACAAAAAGAGGCTCGTGAACGAGAAGAATCAACACCACTGTTTCTTGATTTTGACGAAATGTCGGAACAGAAGTAACCCATGCTGAGTAAACTTGAGGAAATATCACTCATAGCAAAGTGCGTGGCGGCAGACGACCGTCGCGCCTTTGGACGGCTCGTTGAAGAATACAGCCCGGGGTTGAGACGATTTGTGTTCAACCTCACGATGGGCAATGCTTCTCTCACCGACGACATAGCCCAGGAGACCTTTATCAAGGCATATGGCGCAATAAGATCGTTCAAAGGCGCATCACGATTCAGCACTTGGCTCTACGCCATAGCATGTCGCGAATATGCCAATGCGCTGCGTCGTCGTTCAGAACTGCCAATGGAAGAATCTTTGGTCTACACCACCGCCGACTCTGCCAACGATGCCCATCTTGCCGAAATGCGTCACGATATACAGGTGGGACTGCGCGCACTGTCGCCGGCCGAACGCACCTTGATAGTGCTATTTTACCTTGAAGACAAACCCATAAAAGATATAATGCGTATAACCAATATGCCCGAGGGCACAATAAAATCATATCTCTCACGCGCCAAGACCAAGATGGCCAAGGCTTTATCCGATAGAAACATATGAACGAAATTATACATTCCAAAGAGTACGAAGAAATTACAGATGACAAATTACGTAATTTGTTCCATACCGGAGCTTTGCAAGCTCCGCCATCACCATGGTTCACCCAAAATGTGCTTCACCGCTTGCCTGACCGCAAACGGCGTGTAGCCTCATTCATAGAATATGCCCTATATATAATAGGAATCATAGCCACAGTAATATATACCACAATATATGTTATCAACACGCTGAAAAGCTCTGTGGTCACAGTTAACGATGTCATTACCTACACCATACTTGTAGCTTTGTTTGTGTCGTTGTGCTACATGGTCATAGCTCCTTTTGTACGCCGCGACATACAAAAGGCTTGAACACAGTACATATTTTTTCGTACATTTGCAGCCTAACTACACTCTACATCCCAAATATGAGAATATATGAAATTTATTTCAGCCCTACAGGCGGAACAAAAAAAGTGGCCGACGCATTGGTCAAAGGATTGGGGCATGAATCAACACACATAGAACTTAGCGATAATGCCACTGCAACACAAACCATAACACTATCCGAAAACGATATAGCCGTTATTGCTGTACCTTCGTACAGCGGACGTGTACCCTCCGTTGCCATCCAACGTCTATCTAATATAAAAGCTAACGGAGCCAAAGCTATAGTGGTGGCCGTTTACGGCAACCGCGCATATGAAGACACCCTTGTGGAACTGCAAGATGCCACACAGCTTTCAGGGTTCGTTGTGATTGGTGCAATTGCCGCCATCGCCGAACACTCTATAGCACATAAATATGCTACCGGAAGACCCGATACCAACGATTTATCTCAACTCAAAGAATTTTCACGTAAAATCAACGCCAAGTTGTCAAAAGGCGACTCAAGTTGTCCTGCCATTCCGGGCAACAGACCATACCGCAAAGCAAGCAACACCAGCATAACACCTGTTGCCATAACGAAAAAATGCATGAAATGCGGCCTTTGCTCTGTGAAATGTCCGGTTGGAGCCATTGACAAAAACAACCCTACAAAAGTGAACAAAGAGATTTGCATATCGTGTATGCGCTGTGTGTCCTTTTGCCCGCACAATGCAAGAAAAATCAACAGCATTCTTCAATACATGATCAATCTTATGTTAAAAAAAGCCTGCTCCATCAGAAAAGAATACGAACTATATCTGTAATGATTTAGATACACTTTTTAACCCGCATGGGCAAGCATGTTGCCCATGCGGGTTTTACTTTTGCCATAGATAATCAACGCAATACCCAATGCTATGGCAACCATCAACCACTCTGACACAATCTTTGCAACCGTAAAACTGCGTGGCATCACACTGACCACTCTTACCCTCAAAGGCATGACGAGTTTCAGCGATGTAATTCGTGAAATCCGAATAGCTATTGGTCATGTGGCCGGACTTGCAACCCTGCAACTACGCAACCCTACCCAAGGTTGGAGCCACAGCTCTGCTCTCCTCTTATCCTGACCAATTTATCTACAGAACTTTTGTTTATACCTAAAAACGATGTGAGAATCAACTATAAAGAAAACGCTTGATGGAGCGTTTGGGTGTTTTTTCAAACTCGCTTGCCCGGAGATGTATTTCGTCAATCTTTTCATATGGAGCCACAACTCGGTTCACTTCCTCACGCACCTTGTCCATCACTTTGGGCATCATTTCGTTAGACAATCCCACCTTGTCCATAGCTTCATAGTCGGGGTATACAAGCGCCACAAGTTTGCGACCTCGCTGAATCACAAGACTTTCAGACACATATGGCATATTGTTGAGTTTGGCTTCAATCTCCTCAGGATATATATTCTGGCCATTGGCACTGAGAATCATAGTTTTGCATCGGCCTTTTATGAATATGGTTCCGGCATTGGAAATAGTGCCCATATCCCCCGTATGCAACCACCCGTCCTTATCTATTACAGCAGCTGTCGCCTCAGGATTTTTATAGTAGCCACACATCATATTTTCTCCTGACCAATTTATCTACAGAACTTTTGTTTATACCTAAAAACGATGTGAGAATCAACTATAAAGAAAACGCTTGATGGAGCGTTTGGGTGTTTTTTCAAACTCGCTTGCCCGGAGATGTATTTCGTCAATCTTTTCATATGGAGCCACAACTCGGTTCACTTCCTCACGCACCTTGTCCATCACTTTGGGCATCATTTCGTTAGACAATCCCACCTTGTCCATAGCTTCATAGTCGGGGTATACAAGCGCCACAAGTTTGCGACCTCGCTGAATCACAAGACTTTCAGACACATATGGCATATTGTTGAGTTTGGCTTCAATCTCCTCAGGATATATATTCTGGCCATTGGCACTGAGAATCATAGTTTTGCATCGGCCTTTTATGAATATGGTTCCGGCATTGGAAATAGTGCCCATATCCCCCGTATGCAACCACCCGTCCTTATCTATTACAGCAGCTGTCGCCTCAGGATTTTTATAGTAGCCACACATCATATTTTCTCCTTTCACACAAATCTCACCCGGTATATAAGCCTCGTTCTCGCTATCCACTTTGGAATACATCAATCCCGGCAACGTACGCCCGGACGAACCCACTATGAACTTATCCCACGGAGTATAACTGATAAGCGGCCCGCACTCAGTCATTCCAAATCCCACAGTGAAACGAAACTTGATTTTATGTAAAAACGCCTCCACTTCGGGATTCAACGGTGCCCCGCCAACTATCACCTGTGAGAACTCTCCGCCAAAAGCCTCAGTGAGTTTGCGGCATATCTTGTTATAAACAGTGTTGCGCAAAAACGGAATTGCAAGCATGCGCCTCATTGACGGCTTGGATATCACAGGCAATATCTGCGAACGATACATCTTTTCAAGCACAAGCGGCACACAAAGTATCAGATTCGGCCTGACATCGCCAAGAGCCTTGACAAGCAATTTGGGCGACGGCAGCTTGCCAAACACTGTGACATGCGTGCCCACAGCCAATGGCACAAGCATATCAAACGCACAGCCATAGGCATGCGCAAGTGGCAAAAACGACAATGCTCTCGACCCTTGGTAATGGAGCTGCGAACGCATACCGAACACCACATTGCCACAAAGATTGTTAAGCGTAAGCATCACACCTTTAGAAAATCCGGTAGTACCCGATGTGTAATTTATCTCAGCTAACGAATCGGCATTAAAGAAACCATATTGCACATCACCGGCAGTGTATCCTGATGGATAAAGCTTGCTGAACTTTTTGCTCAAAGAGGCCATTGCCTTCTTTGCTTTCCCCGCCACAGATGGCATCTCGGCAAGTACCTCAGATGTATCCATGGATATGGCATATTTCACTCCGTGCATTTTGTCAAAATCAAGATTCTCCCAAATAGAATCCGCAACAAACAAAATCTCCGAATCACTGTGATTTATGATATGTTGGGCATCTATAGGATTGAAGTCCTGCAAGATAGGTACCACTACGGCACCATAGGTAAGAGTGGCCATATAAGTAACAATCCACTGCACCGAATTTTTGCCAAGCAATGCCACCTTATGTCCGGGTTTGATGCCACACTCTTTGAAAAACAGATGTGTACGCGCTATTCTACGCGCCATATCACCATATGTCAAAGTGGAACATTCGCCATATTGCGACAATGCAGGCAAATTCCAGTTGACACGAAAACTGTCGGCATAAATCTGTAACAGATCTTCAGTAAGCATAATTTGATTATCAGAGTAATTATTGAGACATTAAAACACTTTCGGACATTCTATTGTTCTAAGCACAGCCATCGGCAAATATAAGAATTTATTACTTACCATCGGGAAAATTTTGTAACTTTGCGATAGATTTAACCATCCGACAATGATTGACAATTCCACATTCAGCACGCACAAAGCATTGTTTCACACCTTTGGATGCAAGCTCAATTTTGCCGAGACATCCACAGTGGCACGTGTGCTTGCAGAGCATGGCATCATGAGGTGTCAACGTGGCGACGTGCCTGACATAGTGGTAATCAACACTTGTAGCGTCACTGAACTGGCCGACAAAAAATGCAGACAAACAATCCGCTCATACGCACGTCGCTACCCAAATGCAGCTATCGTGGTGACGGGTTGTTACGCTCAGCTAAAGAGCGATGAAGTAGCCAATCTTCCATCCGTGGCCATTGTGGCCGGAAACGACCGTAAAGGTGAGCTGGCCAACTATATCAAGCAATGGCTTGAAACGCACCAGCCGGCCACCATAGTGACACCCCACAAAGATATACGCACATTCACACCATCTTGCTCACGAGGTGACCGCACAAGATATTTCCTGAAAGTGCAGGACGGATGCGACTATTTCTGTTCCTATTGCACCATACCTATGGCTCGTGGACGCTCCCGTTCAGGCTCTATAGACCAACTTGTAAACCAAGCGGCTCAGGCCGCTGCCGAAGGAGGTAAAGAAATCGTGATTACCGGCGTGAACATCGGCGATTTCGGCAAAGGGCGCAATGACGACTTCTTTGACCTGATTCGTGCTTTGGACCAAGTGGACGGCATAGAGCGTTACCGTATATCGTCCATAGAACCAAACTTGCTCACCGATGAAATGATAGAGTGGGTGGCGCAGTCACGCAGTTTCATGCCGCATTTCCATATACCGCTACAAAGCGGCAGCGACACCATTCTGGAACTTATGCGTCGCCATTATCGCACCGACTTGTTCAGGCACAAAGTGGAAGCTATTAGGCACACAATGCCACACGCATTCATAGGAGTGGATTTAATCGTGGGAGCACGAGGAGAAAACCAAGAGCTGTACAACGAATCACGCAACTTTGTGGAGTCTCTTGACATTTCACGCCTCCATGTATTCCCTTATTCCGAACGTCCTGGAACTCGCGCTCTAAACATAGACCACATAGTGGACCAACACGACAAACATCTGCGCTCACGCCAGATGATAAATCTATCGGAACGAAAATTGGATGATTTTGCAAGCAGATTTGTAGGCAGCATACGCCCTGTACTGATAGAACATCGTGAAAAGAGCGGAGCCATGAGCGGATTTACAGACAATTATCTGCGTGTAGAAATCAAAGCCGACAGCTCTCTTGCCAACAAAGTTGTTCCTGTGCGATTGACCGAATGGGCCGGAGAAGTTATGAAAGGAGAGCTGTCTCTATGACCATTATAAAACGGCTTGGCAATTGGGGTGCAGAAATCTTTGTAAACATACAAAAACTGCTTTCCTATCTTCCATTTTGGATTCTATACGGCATTGCAGATATGATATTTGTGCTCATGTACCATGTGGCACGATACCGCCGACGCGTTGTTGCCGACAATATTGCCCGATGCTTTCCTGACAAACCGGAAAAAGAACGCAACTCAATAGTACGTCAATTCTATCGCAACTTTGCCGACAGCTTTGTGGAAACCATCAAACTACACCATGTAAGCGATGAGCAGATCCGTAAACGCATTATATTTGAAAACACTGAAATAGTGGACAATCTGCTTGATGAAGGGCGCTCCGTAGTATGCTATTTCTCTCACTGCTTCAATTGGGAATGGGGCACAAGCATCACCTTATGGACCAAGCACAAGCCCAATACCGACACAGTATACAGTCAAGTGTACCGTCCGCTCAACAGCAAGCCCATAGACCGTTTGTACTTGCATCTACGTTCGCGCTTCGGATCCGAATCTTTTGCCAAGAGCCATGTACTCCGCGACCTCATCAGAACCAGCCGTAACGGCAAAATGAATGTGTGCGGCTTTATGTCAGACCAGAAACCGAGTCACGGCGACCCGACACACATAATGCGGTTTCTCGGACAACCAACCGCAATGATAACCGGCACGGAAACACTGGCCCGCAAACTGAAAATGAGTGTGGCATACATGGACATGTACAAACTGAGTCGTGGCCACTACAAAGTACGTATGCGCATGATTGCCGAACGCCCCGAAGAATTACCGTCAATGGAGCTGACCGAACGCTACGCCATGCTTCTTGAACAAACCATACAGCGCAACCCTGCAATATGGCTATGGAGTCACAAGCGCTGGAAATATCCTGTTACACTACCTCCTGACTATGACCTCACCCATCCACAAAAATAGTTCGGCCAATCCACCTGTTGCCGTAATAATACTCAACTGGAACGGCAAAGATCTTATAAAACGATTCCTGCCAAGCGTCATTGAGCATACACCTGCATCCATAGGACGTGTCATAGTAGCCGACAACGGCAGTTCTGATGGTTCTGTAGAGATGCTACGCACGGAGTTTCCCCAAGTGGAAGTGATAGAGTTTTCCGACAACCACGGATTTGCTCAAGGTTACAATCTTGCCATCAAGGAAACAGGCTACCGGTACACAGTGCTTCTGAATTCTGACGTGGAGGTGCGTGCTGACTGGCTCACACCATTGTATGAATACATGCAATCACACCCGAAAGTTGCAGCAGTACAGCCTAAAATAATGTCGTTGCAACAAGAAGGATATTTTGAATACGCCGGAGCTTGCGGAGGATTCATTGACCGCCACGGATACCCATATTGTCGCGGACGCATATTCACCACCATTGAACGCGACAACGGTCAATACAACGACCCGATATCTATATTTTGGGCATCAGGAGCTGCATTCATGGTTCGCACCGATGTCTACGAGCAAGCCGGAGGGCTTGATCCTCAGTTCTTTGCCCATATGGAAGAAATTGACTTGTGTTGGCGCATACAGCTATTAGGATACTCATTGGCTGTTGTGCCGCAAGCATCAGTATACCACCTTGGAGGCGGCAGTCTTCCTGCAAGCAACCCTCGCAAAACGTACCTCAACTTCCGCAACTCACTATTAATGCTTCATAAAAATCTTCCTGACAGCAGTCGCAACAGCACCTTGCTTAAACGCCGCTTGCTTGACACCATAGCGTGGATTAAATTCATGCTGACAGGAAACTGGGGCAATGCCAACGCCATACTGCGTGCCCACCGCGATTTCCGCCATATGCGCCGCACATACACCACACACCCCACCACAGATCTGCTGCATACCACCCACACACGGCCCAACATACTCACACAATACTACCTTTGGCGACATAACACTTATTCTGCCATCAGCCATTGATTTTTAACACGAGATTAGTGCCCATATGGGGCATAATTGCTATTTTTGCGTTATATATTGACCCATTATGGATTTCAAGCAACGCATAACGCAGCTCCGTACCGAGCTCAACGAGCATAATCATAAATACTATGTGCTCAACAATCCCACAATCAGCGATCAGGAATTTGATTCACTGATGCATGAACTTGAAGTATTGGAGCGCGAGCATCCCGAACTTGACGACCCTTACTCACCTACCCACCGCGTTGGTAGCGACTTAAGCCAAGGGTTTGAACAATGGAACCACAAACGCCGAATGCTGTCGCTTGGCAATACATATTCAGTAGCTGAGGTAGAAGAGTATGTGCGCCGCTGCAAAGACGGTCTCGGAGGCGAAGATTTTCAAACAGTGGGCGAAATGAAATTTGACGGCACATCTATATCTCTGCATTACGAGCATGGACGATTGGTTCGCGCCGTGACACGTGGAGACGGCGAAAAAGGCGATGTTGTCACCTTGAATGTCATCACCATACGCTCCATTCCACTGGAGCTAAAAGGAACCGGGTGGCCTGAAGAATTTGAAATACGAGGTGAAATAGTGTTGCCTTGGAAAGAGTTTGACCGCCTGAATGCAGAACGGGAATTCAATGAAGAACCGTTGTTTGCCAACCCCCGCAATGCAGCCTCCGGCACCATTAAAATGCAAAATTCCGCAGAAGTGGCACGACGAGGACTTGACGCATATTTCTACTATCTGCTGGGTGACAATCTCCCTTTTGACAACCATTACGACAATATGATGGCAGCTAAAGAGTGGGGATTCAAAGTAAGTGAATCAATGACTCTACTTCACAGCATTGAAGATGTGGTTGAATTCATATCACATTGGGACACAGCCCGCAAACAACTACCTGTAGCAACAGATGGCTTGGTATTTAAAGTAAATTCCCTGCGACAGCAGCTCAATTTGGGATTCACCGCCAAATCTCCTCGCTGGGCCATTGCCTATAAATTTCAGGCCGAAAGAGCCTTGACAGAACTGAAATATGTGTCGTTTGAAACAGGCCGCTCCGGAGTTATCACACCGGTAGCCAATCTTGAACCGGTGCTTTTAAGCGGCACCATAGTGAAACGCGCATCTCTGCACAACGAAGATATAATCCGCGCTCTTGACATTCATGACCACGACATGGTGTATGTGGAAAAAGGAGGCGAAATAATACCCAAAATAACCGGAGTAAACATTGAATCACGCAGCACCACAGCACAAAGGGTCAAGTTCGTGAGTCACTGTCCGGCTTGTGGCACTCCTTTGATTCGCGTTGATGGAGAAGCCGCCTGGGTATGTCCCAACCGATGGGGATGCGTGCCACAGATCACCGGTCGCGTAGAGCATTTTGTGGGACGCAAAATGATGAATATAGACGGAATTGGCGAAGAAACAGTTGAAACACTGTACAATCGCGGACTAATTTCCGACATTTCATCATTATACCACCTGCGAGCCGAAGACTTGAGCACACTTGAAGGATGGGGAGAGCGCAGCGCTGAACGAGTGTTGCAAGGCATAGAACAAAGCAAACAAGTACCGTTTGAACGTGTGGTATACGCACTGTCAATACCTTTCGTAGGGGAAACCGTGGCCCGCCGTGTTGCCCGCGCCGTTGGCAACATTGATGCCTTGATGTCAATGCCAGTAGAGCAGCTTACCGCCATTGAGGATGTTGGCCCGCGCATAGCACAAAGCATTGTGGAATATTTTGGTGATGAACGAAATCGCACCATAGTTGAGAAACTTCGCAATGCCGGCGTGCAAATGGCCATGAGCGAAAAATCCAATGCCGGCCGCACAGACATTCTGGCCGGTAAATCATTGGTGATCAGCGGCACATTCGCCCTTCATTCCCGCGACGAATACAAAGAGATGATAGAACTTAACGGAGGAAAAAACGTGGGTTCCATATCAAAGAAAACAGACTACCTGCTTGCCGGTGACAACATGGGCCCCGCAAAACTTGAAAAGGCAACAAAACTTGGCATACCTATTATCTCCGAACAACAGTTCTTGGAAATGATAGCTAAAACAACCGAATAATAAATCACTAACATCAACTATTTATATTATGAAAAAAATCAAACTTATCGCAGCCGCTATAATAGCCGTTGTATCCATTTGTTCATTTCAGGCTTCTGCCCAGTTCCGCATTGGTCCACGCGTAGGCTTGAACATCAACCAACTGCACTTCAACGACCAGGCATTCTCTTCAGACAATCGTGCAGGATTCAACCTTGGTGTGATTGCAGAATTCACAGTTCCGGTCATAGGCATAGGAGCAGACGTTTCGGCCATGTATGTTCGCCGAGGTTCCAAATGGATGGAAGACAACCAAATACAGCGTGGTGGTCGCGATTACATAGAAGTGCCCATCAATCTTAAATGGCGCATCAATATTCCGGCCGTAAACAAAATTGTACGTCCGTTCCTTACCACCGGCCCGAGCTTTGCTTTCCTGACCAGCTCCCGCGCCGTTAATGAAGCGTTCAGCAACAACAAGTATGACACTTCTTGGAATTTCGGCTTTGGCGTAGAATTCGTTCAGCGTCTGCAAATCAGCGCCTCTTATGGTCTTGGCATGACAAAAGCACTCAAAAGCACAGGCGTGACTGAAAGCGCAGGCATAGACGGACGCAACCGTTACTGGACCGTAAGCGCAGCTTACATGTTTGGATTCTAAAAACAAAATTGCGTAACAAAACGCACACCATCAAGAAATGTCAGAAAATACACCCGTAAAAGGCCTTACCGATGAGCAGGTTTCAAAAAACCGCCATCGGTATGGCTCTAATCTTATTACCCCCCCTCCGGGAACACCTCTTTGGAAGAAATTTCTACAAAAATTCTCAGATCCACTGATAATCATCCTTTTGGTTGCAGGAGCAGTATCCATAGGCATCTCATGCTATGAGTATTACTGTCTGAACGAAGGAAAAGAAGTATTCTTTGAGCCTGTGGGCATATTCATGGCCATAATATTGGCCACCGGATTATCATTCTGGTTTGAATATCGTGCAGATTGTGAATTCTCATTACTCCAGAAAGTGGATGACGAGGATGCTGTAACTGTGTTACGTGCAGCCGGAGTTACCGAGGTGCCAAAACGCGATGTGGTACACAGCGACATAGTGATACTGTCGGCAGGAAACGAAGTCCCGGCCGATGGAGAATTGATTGAGGCTGTGTCCATGAGCGTGGATGAGTCCACTCTCACCGGAGAACCGATGTGCAACAAAACCACTGATACGGAACAATTTGACTCCGAAGCCACATTCCCAAGCAACCATGTGATGCGAGGCTCCAAGATAATGGAAGGCCATGGCAAGATGCGGGTGTTTGCAGTGGGCGACAATACCGAACATGGACATGTGTTTCATGCTGCCCAAATTGACAATTCAGTTACCACTCCACTACAAGAGCAACTCAACCGTTTGGGAGGGTTGATATCCAAACTAAGCTATGTGGTTGCCGGCCTTGTGTTGGTGGCATACGGAGTAATGTTCTTTATGTCACACAGCTGGGTTCCAATGGAATTTTTTGCACATATGCTCAAGGGTGTAATGATAGCCGTAACCCTGGTGGTTGTGGCCGTTCCGGAAGGTCTGCCCATGGCTGTCACATTAAGTCTGGCATACTCAATGCGCCGTATGCTCCAGACACAAAACCTGGTACGCAAGCTCCACGCATGCGAAACAATGGGTGCCACAACTGTCATATGCACTGACAAGACCGGCACTCTGACACAGAATCGCATGCAGGTGGCTCATGCCGATTTCTTTGGTTCCGAATCTCCTCACATATTTACAGGTATGGCCTTGAACTCCACCGCCCAGCTTGATTTCTCCGGTTCAGAACCCAAAGCTCTCGGCAATCCTACGGAGGGCGCATTACTGTTGTGGATGTTGTCGGTCGGCGTTGACTACCGGAAACTCCGGGAGGAATGCCATGTAAAAGAAGAGCTGCCATTTTCCACCGAACGCAAATTCATGGCCACAGTAGCACGCACACCTCAAGGCAAAACCATACTGTATGTCAAAGGCGCGCCTGAAATTGTGATGAACCTATGCACCACAATGC
>CAMWXV010000033.1 GCA_947178305.1 uncultured Porphyromonadaceae bacterium
ACAATGGGGTGACAGCCAAGGAGGTGGTTGTGACACCGAGCCACAAAGCCACGCTGAGCATGAGTTTTTTCATCGGTAAGTGTTTTTATTGTTTCTGTTTACAAAAGTACGGATTTTAATCCATAAACACAAGGTAGACCGCGGCCACGAGCAGCAGGGCTGCTGCTGCATGGTTCCATTTGAATGTGAACTCGCTAAACATCAGAGCGCTGAATACCATGAATACAACGAGTGTTATGACTTCTTGCATCACTTTGAGCTGCATCAGTGAGAACGGGCCTCCGTTGCCTTGATAGCCTATGCGGTTGGCCGGAACCTGAAAGCAGTATTCAACGAGGGCTATTCCCCAGGAGAACAGGATTATGGCGTATAAAGGCCAGTTGGAAGATACGCCTGAGGATTGGAGTTTGAGGTGTCCGTACCAGGCAAAAGTCATAAACACGTTGGCAACAACCAACATGGCCACGGTGAGTATCATGGAGCTCATAAAAGGATATTTTAAAATAAACGGTGCAAAATTAGTGCTCGTTTGCAAATAATGATGTATTTTTGTGAGAATTTTGTAACAACGAATATATTATCATAACCATAGCATTATGTTCAGAACCAATACATGTGGGGAGCTTCGCATCAGCAATGTAGGCTCCACGGTGATTCTTGCCGGCTGGGTGCAGCGCATCCGTAAAATGGGCGGCATGACTTTCGTAGACCTTCGTGACCGTTACGGCATCACTCAGCTGGTGTTCAATTCGGATGTTAATGCTGATCTCCATGAGGCGGCTAATCATTTGGGTCGTGAGTTCGTGATACAGGTTACAGGTACTGTGGCCGAGCGCTCAAGCAAAAACTCCAATATCCCAACCGGAGACATTGAGATTATAGCTTCAGATCTCAAGGTGTTGAATCGTAGTGATGTGCCTCCTTTCACTATTGAGGATGAGACTGATGGCGGTGATGATTTGCGTATGCGTTACCGTTATTTGGATTTGCGTCGTGGCAGTGTGCGCCGCAATTTGGAGCTTCGTCACCGTATGGCTTTTGAAATACGCCGTTATTTGGACTCAAAAGGTTTCCTTGAAGTGGAAACCCCGGTGCTTATCAAGTCCACTCCCGAGGGGGCACGTGATTTTGTGGTGCCTTCGCGCATGAATCCAGGAGAGTTTTATGCTTTGCCCCAGAGCCCTCAAACATTCAAGCAGCTGTTGATGGTGAGTGGTTTTGACCGCTATTTCCAGATTGTGAAGTGTTTCCGTGATGAAGATCTTCGTGCGGACCGTCAGCCGGAGTTCACTCAAATAGACTGTGAGATGTCGTTTGTGGAGCAGGAAGATGTGCTACAGATGTTTGAAGGTCTTGTGAAGCATATATTCAAGTATGTGAAAGATATTGATTTCACAGAGCCGTTCCCTCGTATGACCTGGGCTGATGCCATGCGCCTGTATGGTAGTGACAAGCCTGACACACGCTTTGGAATGGAGTTTGTGGAACTTAAGGATTTGACCGTTGGCAAAGGTTTCTCTGTGATGGATGATGCCGAATATGTGGGTGCTATTGTAGCTCCCGGATGTGCCGACTATACCCGCAAGCAGCTTGATCAGCTCACTGATTTTGTGAAACGCTCGCAAATAGGTGCCAAGGGTATGATGTGGGTGAAATTTGAGGCTGATGGTTCTGTTAAAAGCTCAGTGAGCAAATTCTATGGTGAGGATGAGCTTCGTGCATGGGGCGAGCGTGGAAATGCCAAACCCGGAGATTTGATGCTCATACTTTGCGGACAGACCATGCGCACCCGCAAGCAGCTTTGTGAGTTGCGTCTGGAGATGGGTTCGCGTTTGGGATTGCGTGATCCGCAGAATTTCTCATGTTTGTGGGTGGTGGATTTCCCGCTGTTTGAATGGGACGATGAAACCCAGCGTTATTATGCCATGCATCATCCGTTTACATCGCCAAATCCTGAAGATATAGACAAACTTGACAGCGATACCGGAGCTGTACGTGCCACTGCCTATGATATGGTAGTGAACGGTAATGAACTTGGTGGTGGCTCAATTCGTATCCATGATGCCAAACTTCAAGACAAGATGTTCCGTTTGTTGGGATTGTCGGAAGAGGATGCCCAATATAAGTTCGGTTTCTTGATGAATGCATTCAAGTTCGGAGCTCCCCCTCATGGCGGACTGGCTTTCGGATTTGACCGTTTTGTGTCAATTCTTGCCGGACTTGACTCCATTCGTGATGTGATAGCGTTTCCGAAGAACAATTCAGGACGTGACACTATGATTGATGCGCCTTCGCGTATTGATGATTCTCAGCTTCAGGAGCTGTGTATAGATGTGGTGCTGCCGGAAGAGAAATAAATCAGGATATGCTTATCAAAGAGATTATACACCATTTGCAGGAGCTTGCTCCGATTGCTCGCCAGGAGGAATACGATAACAGTGGCCTTCAGGTGGGGCGTGTAGAAGTGGAGTGTTCCGGCGCTTTGGTGTGTGTGGATGTGACCCCGGCTGTGGTTAACGAGGCCATAGAGCTTGGGTGCAACCTCATAATATCTCACCATCCACTTCTGTTTAAGCCGTTGAGGCGGATAACCGGAGCCACTCAGCCAGAGCAGTGTGTGATGATGGCTTTGAGTGCCGATGTGGCTATCTATTCGGCTCATACATGCCTTGACAATGCTCCAAACGGGGTGTCGTGGAAAATGGCTGATATGCTTGGTCTGAATGATGTGAAGGTGCTTCAGCCTCAGTCAGGCCGTATGTTGAAGCTGAGTGCGTACATTCCCACGGAAAAGCTCAATGCGGTTTGTGATGCTTTGTTTGCAGCCGGAGCCGGAAGAATGGGCCGGTATGAGCAATGTATGTACCGTATGCAAGGTATTGGGTCGTGGATGGCAATGCCCGGCGCGAATCCATCTGTAGGAGTAGTTGGCCAGGTTATGAATGAGTCAGAGAATCATGTGGAAATGGTGCTTCCGATATGGAGGCGTGCTGCGGTGGAGGAAGCTCTGTTGGCCGCTCATCCGTATGAGGAACCTGCGTATGAATTTGTGGCTATGGCAAATAACGAGCCGTATGCAGGAAGCGGAGCGGTAGGTATGCTTTCTGAACCAATTTCCGTGGCGGAGTTTGTGATGAAGGTTAAAGACACGTTCGGTTCGTCTGTGGCTCGTTGTTCTCAGATGGCTTCGGAGGCCATGGTGCAAAAAGTGGCTTTGTGTGGAGGAAGCGGATCGTTTCTGATACCCGATGCCATAAAAGCGGGGGCGGATGTGTATCTTTCATCAGATACAAAATATCACGATTTTGTGGACTATGGGAAACGTATTCTCTTGGTGGATATAGGGCATTACGAGAGTGAACAATGCACTAAATCCATATTTTATCACCTAATTAGAGAAATTTTTCCTAACTTTGCAGTCCGATATTCCCAGCAGGATGTTAACCCGATAAAATATATGTAATTATATATGGCTACAGCTGATAAAAACAAACCAGAACAGAATCTTTCTGTGGAGTCACGTCTGAAATCGCTTTACGAGCTTCAGACAATTCTGTCGCAGATAGACCGTATCAAAACAGTGCGAGGCGAACTGCCATTGGAAGTACGCGATCTTGAAGACCAGATTGAGGGCCTGCGCACACGTAAAGCCAATTATGCTCAGGAAATAGAAGATCTCCGCAAAAAATCCGTGGCTGAAAAGCATAAGATTGAGGAAGCTCAGGGACTGATTGTCAAATACAAAGAGCAACTTGACAATGTGAGAAACAACCGCGAATTTGATCTTTTGTCAAAAGAGATTGAGTTTCAGTCTCTTGAGATAGAGTTATGTGAGAAGCATATTAACGAGTACGGCAGACTGGTGGAAAACAAGGCCGGTGAAATAGAGGCTACCGACCAGACTTTGGCTGATCAGGAACATATTCTTGATGAAAAACGTAAGGAACTGGAAGAGATAGTTTCGGAAACCAAGCAGGATGAAGAGCGTTTGCGTGAGCAGGCTAAGGACCTTGAACTCCAAATCGATGCCCGCACTCTTGCTGCGTTCAAACGTATCCGTAAAAATGCCCGCAACGGTCTTGGTATAGTGTATATTCAGCGTAACGCCTGTGGCGGCTGTTTCAACCGCATACCGCCGCAGAGACAGATGGAAATCCAGATGCGTAAGAAGGTGATTGTGTGTGAATACTGCGGTCGCATTATGATAGATCCTGATTTGGCCGGAGTTGAGGCTATTGAAGGCAAATAATTGAAATCTGCATAAAACAATAACGGACGGTATAAAATTTACCGTCCGTTATTGTTTTATGGATGTCAAGAGGCTTTAGAATTGCCGGTTATAACATCCGCATGTGTGTATTTGAAGCTAAGGGTTTATTGTTCGTTCAGAAGTAATGTTCTGGCTTCGGGTGTGAGTATGTCGGATACTTCGTATGGAGCTATTCTTGCGTCAATGGCACCATAAGAATATGGAAGAAGAGCGTAGGGGTTGTAGTGGAATACAATCATTCCGTTGTATAGATAGACGATGTTGCTCACATATACGCTGTCGGTTAGCAGCATGCTTTTTAGTTCGTTGGGTTTTGCTGATATTTCGTCGGCCACAGCTTGTGCAAGTATGGGCTCAAGTATTTTCTCATAACCGGGAGTGAACATATTGTCCAATGTGAGCACACGAGCCGGATTGAAGGTGTAAGTGAAGCAGTCTGCGCCCCAAGACGGGTGCGCTCCTCCGAGATAAGATGAATAATCTATGCGATATGTTACGTAGTCCAACGTGATTTCAAGCATAGATACCGACGCATCTGCAGTGTAGCTGTGGATATTCTCGGTGGCTGATTGCACCTTGGTGTATTTGAGTGATTTATCGTTTTCAAACAAAGCTCCGGGTTGTGATACGAATTCAGAGATCGCGTTGTTCACATTGTGCCCGGTGTATGTGGGGAATGTGCGGTGGAGAATGGTGTCTTGAAGAGCCTGAATATTGTTGTTTCCAAGATTTTCCGGCCATGTTATTGATGCAGAGAGTGTTAAGTGGCAGCTGTCGGGCATGCCGTCCACTTTGTATGTGCATGATGCAGTTTTGATGCTTTGAGATATCTCAAAGGAGTTTATTTCATCATTTTTTGTTGTTGCGCTGTTGCTTGATTCGGTTGGGTTGCTGCAAGAACCCAAAGCCAGAGTCATAGCGAAGCAGGCAGTAGGGATAAGGAAAAATTTGTTCATTAGTGCGTGGATTAAAAATTTTCACAAAGATATAATATCAACACAAAAGGATAATGGAAAGTTTGCTGAAAAATATACAAGTGGCTCAAAATCACATAAAAATTTTTAACAAGGCATAACTTTGTTTAGATATTGCTTGATAATTTCATTGAAAATGACTTACTTTGCACCGCAAAATAGAATTTTACTAATCTAAAACATTGAAATTATGTCAGAAATTGCAGATCGCGTAAAAGCTATCATCGTGGACAAGCTTGGTGTTGACGAAAACGAAGTAACAGAAACCGCAGAATTCACCAAAGACCTTGGCGCCGACAGCCTTGACACTGTAGAACTCATCATGGAGTTTGAAAAGGAATTCGGCATCACAATTCCCGATGATAAGGCAGAAGGCATCACAACCGTAGGCGACGCTATCGCATACATCGAAGCTGAAAAGAAATAAGTTTCTTTCAGAAACCTTTAATGACTCGGCGCCGCAAGGCGCCGCTGTTCATCTCTCCCCATCCTATTTTTGTATAACCCATATCTCCGCAAATTAATATGGAATTAAAAAGAGTAGTTGTGACCGGTCTCGGTGCCATAACTCCGCTTGGTAACGATGTGGCCTCAACATGGAGTGCCGCTTTGCAGGGCGTGAGCGGTGCCGGTCCTATCACCCATTTCGATGCTTCGAAATTCAAAACCCAGTTTGCCTGCGAAGTTAAAAACTTCAATGCTACTGAGCATATTGACCGCAAAAAGCTTCGCACTCTTGACCTCTATGCTCAATACGCACTCGTTGCTGCTCGTCAGGCTGTGGCCGACAGTAAGCTTGAGGAAGCACCCAATCTCAACCGTGACCGTATCGGTGTGATTGTGGCAGCCGGTATCGGCGGTTTGCACACGTTTGAGGAAGAGGCCGGTTATTATGCGCTTAACAAGGAAAACGGGCCTAAATACAATCCCTTCTTCATTCCCAAGATGATTGCCGACATAGCTTCGGGTCACATCTCTATGGAGTATGGGTATCATGGTCCGAACTATGGTGTTGTATCAGCATGTGCATCATCCAACAATGCTTTGATAGACGCTTTCAATCTTATCCGTCTCGGTAAGGCTGATGCTTTTGTGACAGGTGGTGCTGAGGCTGCAATCTATCCCGCAGGTGTTGGCGGTTTCAATAGCATGCATGCTTTGAGTACACGCAATGACAGCCCTGAAACTGCATCTCGTCCGTTCAGTAAATCACGCGACGGTTTTGTGATGGGTGAAGGTTCGGCCGTGCTTGTTCTTGAGGAACTTGAGCACGCTTTGGCTCGCGGTGCAAAGATTTACTGCGAAATAGCCGGTGGTGGTATGAGCGCGGACGCTCATCATCTCACAGCCACTCATCCCGAAGGTCTTGGTGCCAAATTGGCTATGAAATCGGCTCTTGAGGATGCCGGTATGACTCCTGAGGATATTGACTATATCAATGTTCACGGTACGTCAACTCCTGTTGGTGACGTGTCTGAGGTCAAGGCTATCGTTGATTTGTTTGGCGACGCTGCTTACAAACTTAATATCAGCTCTACCAAGTCTATGACCGGTCACTTGCTTGGTGCTACCGGCGCTTTGGAGGCTTTGTTCTCTGTCAAGGCTGTGGAAGAGGATGTAGTGCCTCCCACAATCAACCATGAGGAGGGTGACGAAGACGAAAATATTGATTACAACCTAAACTTTACTTTCAACAAGGCTCAGAAGCGCGAAGTGCGTGCAGCATTGTCCAATGCTTTTGGCTTCGGTGGTCACAATGCCACTGTGATTGTTAAAAAGTATCAGAAATAATATCATTGATGATATATAAAGAAAATCAGGGCTGCCGTAAAGGCTGCCCTGATTTCTTATATATGAGAATGTGTTTTGGGTTAGCTTAGCAGGTCGGTTATTTGAGGTATGGCTGAGGTGTAGGTTTGATCCGGTCGCACTGGAACAACCGAGATGTATTGCCGGTCAAGCCAGTAGTTGTCGTATGCGGGGTTTTCTGGGTCGTCATTGTTGTAGTGACCTGTGAGCATATAGAATTTTCGGCCCATAGGGTCGGTGTATTCTTGGTATTCTTCGGACCAATGTCCCGGAGCGGCTTCGCACACTTTTATGCCTTTGGGTTGGCATTCGGCTGGTATGTTCACATTCAGGCATACTTGATTGGGCAATCCTTGTTCCAGGACTTTGCGTGTGATGGTGTCAATCCATTTACCTGTGTGGCTGAAATCGGCTGCAATACTGTGATGAAGCAGAGAGTAGCCTATTGCGGGAATGCCAAGCATGCATGCTTCTATCACAGCACCCATTGTGCCTGAATATATCACGCAGTTGCCAGAATTGGAGCCGTGGTTTATACCTGAGACCAATATGTCGGGACGGCGTGGAAGTACGGTGTGCATGGCTAATTTCACGCAGTCGACCGGAGTACCGTTCACGGAATAAATTTCAGCATGGCTGTATGCGGTGCATCGGTTTATGCGCAATGGGGTTTCAACTGTTATTGCAGAGGCTTGACCGGAACGCGGGCCATCGGGTGCCACAGCTATCACTTGGCCTATTGGTTGAAGTGTACGAATCAGGGAGTGCAGTCCCGGAGCGTGTACGCCATCATCGTTTGTTACTAAAATCAAAGGTGTCTGTTGGTTCATTTTATATATGTTTTGATACAAATTTAATGAAATAACCCAAAATTGAGAGTCAATTTTTGTATATTTGTACTAAATTTTAAAATTAAAAATTGGAAATATTATGGTAATACAACGTGTTCAAACACTCTATCTGCTGCTTGGTGTGGTGGCTATGAGTGTGTTTTTGTTCGTGCCGTTTGGCTACACTACTTTTGCCGATGCCGGCAATATAATGTTGAGTGCCTGGCGTCCGCTTGATATGGCGGGACTTCTTGTGCCGTCGTGTGCGTCAATATTTTTGATGCTTGTGGCTGTGTTCTTGTTCAAATCGCAGGGTGTTCAGCGCATGGTAGTGGTTTTCTCCTCGCTGCTTGCTTTGGCTTCAATCGGTGTGGTGGTGTATTTTATGACTGCCGGATTTGCCGATGCAAATGCTGCCGTGAGCGTGACAGGCAGCAAGTGGAGTTGGGGAGTGGCGTTGCCTGTGTGTGCTGTGCTGCTACAGGTGGCTGCCATTCGTGGAATAACACGCGATATGAACTTGCTGGCAAGTTACGACAGATTGCGTTGAACGTAACCGTTGTCTAAGTTTATTCGCGGTAGTACACTCGTTTGACGCGAGTGGATACCGAAGTGAGTATCTCGTAGGGGATAGTGTCAAGAGTTTCGGCAAGTTGCATCACAGATACATGCTGACCGAAAATTTCCACGCTATCTCCTACGTGGCATTTTGCATCGGTTACATCTATCATGCATGCGTCCATGCATATGTTGCCTACCGTGGGGCAGAGATGTCCGTTGATCCACACTTTCATGTTGCCGTTTCCGAAGTGACGATTGAGTCCATCGGCGTATCCCACAGGTATGGTGGCTATCATGGAGTCTCGCTTGAGCACTCCTTTGCGGCTGTAGCCTACTGTGGTGCCGGCAGGCCATTCTTTGATGGATATTATGGATGTGTGGAGTGATGACACCGGCACGAGGTTGTCTTGCGAACCGTCAAGCATAGTGGGTATACCATATAGGCATATTCCAAGGCGTACAAGGTCGTATTGGTGTTCGGGGAATCGTGTTATGCCGGTGGAGTTGAGTATATGGCGTTTGAGTTTATAGGGGAGACGGGATTGGAGCAACGAACAGCAACGGTTGAAGATTTCAAACTGCATTTTGGAGTAATCGTCTTCCGATGGTACATCGGCACTTGACAGATGGCTGAATATGGTTTCGGCTCGTATCACTTGCTGGCTGTTGAGTATTTCTGCCAGTTGCTCCATGTCTTGCTCCAGGAATCCGAGGCGGTGCATGCCGGTGTCAAGTTTTATGTGTACAGGAAAGTTGGTGATGCCGTACTTTTTGCCTTCGCGAATTATTTCGTTAAGTATGTCAAAGCTGTATATTTCCGGCTCAAGGTTGTTGGCAAACAGCATGCGGTAATTTACCACTCTTGGGTTCAGCACCATGATGGGCATTGTGATTCCTGCCCGGCGCAGGTCTACGCCTTCGTCAAGCACTGCTACGGCCAGATATGCGGCTCCTTGGCTTTGAAGTGTTTTGGCGAGTTCGTAGCTTCCGGCTCCGTAGCCAGATGCCTTGACCATGCATATGATACCTGTGGTGGGTTTGACGGCGGCGCGAAATGTGTTGAAGTTATGTACCACTGCGTCAAGATTCACGTCAAGCACTGTTTCCACACGGCGCAGTTCCAAGAAATCGCATATGCGCTGGAAGTCAAATTCCGGTGCTCCTTTGACCAAAATAAGTTCGTTGTCAAAGTCGTTTGGCGCGGATGATTCTATGAATGCTGATGTGGTGGGGTAGAATGAGGCTTCTGGTCCGAAGAATTTGCTGTGTGCCGATATTTCGTGTCCGATACCTATCACGCGTGTTATACCTGCGGTGGACAGGAGTCTGGCAATGTCGGTGTATACTTTTTGTGGGGGAAGGGACTCAACCATGGCGTCTGACAATATCACGGTGCAACTGCGCAGGGTTGTGGAACGACGTTTCATGAAGTCAAGTGCCGGGGTGAGAGAGTGAAGGTCACAGGTGTAGGAATCGTGTATCACGAGGCATCCGTTGACACCTTCCATTACATCCATTCGTGTGCCTGTTTTGGGTAGTGTGGCCATGCGTGTCTGTATTATGTTGCAAGGGCAGTTGAGATACAGTATTACGGCTATGGCGTGAATGGCGTTTTCTATGTCGGTCTCGCTGACGAAAGGTATGGTTACAGTGTTGCGTGAGCCAAAATATGTGTATTCTATTTCGGAACTGTTGCCTTTGCGGGTCACTGCTGATATGAACAGTGGTGCATTGGGGTTGATGCGGCTCCAGTTGATTTTTTTTGCAGAGATTTGGTCGGTTTCTATCTGTTGGCTCACTATTTTGTGGTCCTCGCAGTATATGATGCATTCGCAATGGCGCAATAATTGTATTTTTTCTCTACATTTTTCTTCAATAGAGCTGAATCCTTCATTATGTTCGGGGCCAATATTGGTGATTATGCCAATTGACGGGTTTATGATGGATTCAAGAGTTTCCATCTCTTTGTGTGTAGATATACCGGCTTCAAATATTGACAGTCGGGTGTTGGTGTCCATTTCCCATATTGACAATGGCACTCCGATTTGAGAGTTATAGCTGCGGGGAGATCGTACTATGTTGTAGTCATTGTGGAGCAGTGCGTAGAGCCATTCTTTGACGGTTGTTTTGCCGCGAGAGCCGGTAATGCCTATGACAGGTATGTGAAACATGCTGCGGTGATGGCGTGCAAGTTGCTGGAGTGCGCGGAGGGTGTCGGGTGTCAATATCCATGCTGCTTCGGGCATGGATGCTGCTGTGTCGGGGATATGATCAACCACGAATGCGCGCACTCCTTTGGCGTATAGTTCAGGGATATATCGGTGACCGTTGCCGGTAGGTGTGCGCAAAGCGAAAAACAAACTTTGCTCAGGGTATGTGAGGGAGCGGCTGTCGGTGAGCAGGATGGAGATGGATATGTTGTGCTGCGGGGCAGGGGAGTGAAGAATGTTGGCTATTGAAGAGGTGGTGTATGTCATGAGTTTTTATGAGCGGATGGTTGGGTTTTGTGTCAAAACATGTTCCAAAGCTTGCTGGAGTTCGGGATGTTTCTGCACAAATGAGTTTATGAGGGTTTGATTACGGAGTTGTGATTCGTGCAATGCCTCGGGTGATTGATTTATGGGGCGGTGTGCAATACGGTGCATTAGGTTGAGTGCCTGTTGCGAAAGTTCTATTGTGTCATTGTTGAAAAATGATTGTGCAAAAATTTCATATATGTAGTCCACTGCCACATCTGACGGATGTTTCATGTCTGCGGCATAGTAGCGGTAGGAGCGCAGGTCGTCCATCATTATTTCGTAGGATGGAAAGTATATCACGTTGCTGTGTCGCTGTGTCGCTTCATCGCATGCGAGCAGAAGAGTGGATTTGCTGAGCTGGTTGCCGTGTGCTCCGTTGGCCAAATGGCGAATGGGACTTACGGTGAGTATGATTTTGATGTGAGGATTGAGGTTTTTGAGAGCTGTGATTGTATGGTCAAGGCAGTCGGTACATTCTGTCACTGTCATCCGTGTGTGGGTGAACAGTGATGCCGGCTGTTTCTGGCAGTTGGCTACTACCTGACCTGTGGAGTTGAGTGTGAACACCCATGCCGTGCCCAATGTGATGCACATCGTGGTGGCTTGACTTATGAAATCATGGGCGCTGTCAAGCCGGTTATTGAGATTGTCAAGAAGCTGTGATGCGTCAGCGTTGTTGAGCTTCGTGTGGCAATCGTAGCTGAACCATCGTCCGTCTGAGTTCTTGGTTATGTCGGCGGTGGTGAATCGCTGCCGTGATACTATTCGCTGCACTGTATGGTTGATGGATGCCGGATTGTATAATGTGCCAAACGGATTGATTGTGACATTAAAGAGGCGTTCATGCAGTTTTACTCCGATATTGTCGGTGAAGCATGAGCCGAGCATGAATATACTGTCGTTGTGGCTCAGGAGTCCGGAATGTGGCAGAGGCTGTGTTTCAGTGCGAAATTTCATGTCATAAATTATTAAAACATGTTGTAGTCCACGGATAGTACTTGGAACTCTGTGCGCCTGTTTATCTGGTCGGCTGCTTCACGGTCGGTTTCTTCAGGCAATGCGAGTATATATTCTTCGGTAAGTATGTCTCCTTCCTTGAACTGAGGATACATACGTGCTACGCGCTTGGTCACGGTTTTAGGGCGCGACTTGCCGTAGCCTTGATGTTGAAGTCGGTCGGGTGCGATACCTGCGGCTATCAGATAGTCTATTACAGATTTTGCGCGTCGTTGTGACAGGTCTATATTGTACTCTTCTGAACCTATACGGTCGGTGTGAGAGGCCATTTCTATGGTGATATTTGGGTTGTCTTTGAGCAGTTGCACGAGTTCGTCAAGGGCTTGTGTTGATTCGGGACGCAGTGTGGCTTTGTCAAAATCGTAGAATATGTTTTCTACAATGTTGGGTTTGGACAATGATGCGAGTATGAAGTCAATTTCGTATTCGGCATCTACTGCTGCGGTGTCGGCAGTGAACTGCTGTCGGGCGTTCAGATAACCTTTGGCTCCGGCCAACATCACGTAGCTAACGCCGCGCTGCAATGGGAATGAGAATGATCCATCGGGGCGTGCTGCTGTTTTTTGAATGGTTCCGTCGTTGCCCACGATGCGTATCACGGCATTGGACACCGGCTCTTCATCCACATCCATGACCCATCCGGAGAGGTTTATTTTTAGGTCGGGAAGCTCAAATGAATACAGATGGTCGTATCCTCTGCCATCGCCACGGTTGGAGCTGAAATATCCGGAGTTGGGTTTGTGAGGATCGTAGGTTATGCCAAAATCATCGGCGTTGGAATTGAGCGGTGCGCCCATGTTGCTTACAGTCCAATTGCCGTTGGGTTGCAGTGTTGCACGAAACAAGTCAAGTCCACCCATACCAGGGTGTCCGTTGGATGAGAATATGAGTACACTGTCGCTTACAACATATGGAAACAGTTCATCGCCTGGTGTGTTGATTTGCTCTCCGAGGTTTTCCAAGGATCCGGCTCGTTCCTGTAGGTTGATGCGCCATAGGTCTTTGCCTCCAAACCCGGGCATGTCGCTTGAGAAATAAAGATATTTGCCATCAGGACTTACAGCCGGGTGACCGAAACTTGATATTGTGTCGGCTGTGATATCCAGTTTTACCGGTTTGCTCCAAGATGCATCGCTGCGCGAGGAGGTGTATATTTCCACTCCGGTGTGTCTGTCCGGCATTCTTTTGGCCACGGTGAGGTACATGGTGCCCCCGTCTGGCGAAAAACTCATGATGCCTTCGTCCATTTCGGAGTTCAGTTCGCCTTCCACAGCTTCGGGACGTAGCCATTCTCCGCGTTCGTTTTTGCGAGCCATCCATATGTCGCTCTTTTTCATACCGGTGATTTCGCTTCGTTTTTCGCCTACTACTTTTTCGTTTGTGGTGGTGAAATACAGTATGTCATCGTTGAACATCGGTGAGAAATCGGAGCGACGGGAATTGAACAGTCGGGCTGATTTCACAATGTGTCGGTTGGGGTGGGTTTTCAAGCGGTCGGCAATCAAAGCGCCTTTGAGTCCGTTGATGGCGGTATGTGAGCGCGGGTT
>CAMWXV010000034.1 GCA_947178305.1 uncultured Porphyromonadaceae bacterium
ATTTTCCCCGCCGCCGCCGGCATCCGCCCTCCGCGGCCGTCGCGTGGGCTCGGAGCGGGGAACACGACCCCGGTCCGGGGGCGTCCCATTTGTCAACGAAGCGGTGGGGGGAGTTGGCAAACGAGCGTTGTGCCACGGCGTTGTTCTTGTCCCAGAACGGACCGCCGAGATCCCAATTGGCAAACCACATCTCTTCTGTTTCAAGATATTGGCTTTCGGTATTGAATATTCCTGCATGCGCTATGAGGGCTGCAAAACGTCCGTCATGGTTTCCGGCGAGCCAATACACAGAGAAGCCTCCGTAGCTTGCGCCAACGGCACCGATATGTTCTGCGTCAACATAGCTTTCCTGTTTCATGTAGTCTACCGCGCTAAGGTAGTCTTTCATGTTCTGACCACCGTAGTCACCGGAGATCTGTGCGTTCCACTCGGTGCCGAATCCCGGGAGGCCACGACGGTTGGGAGCTATCACGATATAACCACGTGCTGCCATCAAGGCGATGTTCCAACGGTAGCTCCAGAACTGGCTTACAGCTTGCTGAGGACCCCCCTGGCAGTACAGTATGGCGGGGTATTTTTTGTTGGGGTCAAACTTGGGTGGGTACATTACCCATGTGGTCATCTCTTTGCCATCGGTGGTGGGCACAAGTTTCTTTTCCACGGTGGGCATATTGAGAGAGCCGAGCAGTTCGGTGTTCACGTTGGTGAGTTGAGTGACTTTGCCGTTGCTCACTGATACTATCTCGTTGGGGAAGAGCATGGAGTGATGCATGGATATGAGCAGGTCGTTGCCTACGGGTGCAAGTGATGTGTAGTCGCATACGCCATCGGCCACTACTTTCACTTCTTTGGAATCCAATGCTATGGAGAATATTGGTGTGACACCGTCTTTGGGGGCTATGAAGTAGATGTTTTTGCCGTCGGGGTTCCAGGCAATGGCATCGGCGGTGTAGTCCCAATCGGTGGTGAGGTCGGTTTTCACGCCGGAAGCCAAGTCAAGGGTGAAGATGCGGTTCTTGTCGCTCTCGTAACCATCGTGTTCCATGGACAGCCAAGCTACCATCTTGCCATCGGGCGAGAATGCGGGGTTGGTGTCATAGCCCATCATGCCTTCGGTGAGGTTTCGGGTGGATTTGGATGCAAGGTCGTAGAGATAAAGGTCGGAGTTGGTGGATATGGCGTAGTCCATACCTGTCTTTTTGCGCGACACATAGACAAGCTGCTTGGAATCGGGGCTCCATGCAAATGATTCTGCACCGCCAAACGGTTTCATTGGAGCTTCGTAAGGCTCGTCCTGCATAATGTCGGTTACATTGCTTATGCTGTTGCCGTCAAAATCGGCTACCAATGGGTGAGGGATTTCTGTTACCCACTCGTCCCAATGTTTGTACATAAGGTCGTCAATGATGTGTGCATTGGCTTTGGGCAGGTCGGGGTATACATCGGCCGGAGTTCGGGCGTATTTCACGCTTCCTATCATTACCACTTTCTTTTCATCGGGTGAAAAGAGGAAGCCTTGGATACCGTTTTCCACGCTGCTCACGGCTTTGCGTCCGGAACCGTCGGCATTCATTACCCAGAGCTGCATTTTGCCGTCAACCGGACTCATGAACGCTATTTTCTCGCCATTGTTCATCCATACGGCACCGTTCTCGCTGTCGGGAGTGCGGGTGATACGTTTGTTGTCGGTGCCGTCAATGTTCATTACATAAAGATCAAGATTGCTCTTGTTTTCCTCCACGCTTTCATAGCTTATGCCATAAAGCACTTTCTTGCCGTCGGGCGATAACACGGGATCGCTTACTCGACCAAGCGCCTCAAGGGCTGCAATGGTGTATTGGCCATCCGGAGATGTGAAATCGGGTTTGTCAATGATCTTGGCGCCGGAGTTGTCACCCGATGAGCAGGCTCCGAGCATAATAGCCGATGTGATCATAGCTAATGGTTTGAGTTTACGCAACATAATTATAGGTTGGTTAATTGTTTTTCAAGTTGCAAATTTACGAAAAATATATCCGGACTGCAAGCGGTTTGCAATCCGGATATGAGTGTTAGGGTGGAATGTGATTAACGGATGGCGAGTTTGTGTACTTCAGAGTCCACGCGTACGATGTACACGCCTTTGGGCAGGGCGGTGGTGCGTACTTCCCGGCCTGACAGGTCATAGGCTTTCAGGGTGGTGTAGTTGCCGGTTACCATTATGTCTCCGTTTTCATTGGCCCACACGTTTGCTTTGGCTGTAATATCGTTGCCTATATGCTCGGTTGAAGATATGTCGTCAGTGCCGAATACTACGAAGCAGTTGCCTGCAAGGGATACCTTTTTGGCTGAAGTCATGGTGGGATTGGTGCCATGGCTCGCGGCGAGAACTTTGTAACGCGATGCATCAAATGATGCGGGCACATCCATGGAGCGTGATGCGGGTGTATAGTTGCCGTTGATCACAAGCACTATCTCTTTGGTACCTTTGGTGAGCTTGATGGTGCGCGGAGTGGTCCAGTTGAGGTTGCTAAGGTTCATCTCAACAGTGCTTTCGTTGCCGAAAAGGTCGGGTGCTGCTTGACGTATTGCACACAGGGCGGCATAAGTGTTTTTTAACCCTGCGCGATATTCGTTGTCCAGATAGTTCCATACCACGGTTTTGGGGTCGGTGTTGTTTCCGCCGTCGGGATTTTTTGTGGATTGGTCGGCACCCAGTTCTTCAAACTGCCATATCATGTGCGCACCCGGAGAGATGAGCATTTGTGCTGCAACACTGCCAAGGCGGAGCATCTGACGCTCAAGGCTGGTGCGTATTGCAGAAACGCATCTGTCGGTGGACATTATATATGCAAGACGCTCTTCATCATGGCTTTCGGCGTAACTTACAGTGGAGCCGCGCAAACGGCTGTCGTTGGGAGAGTAGAAGCGGTTGAGGTCGCTACCTCCAACAGTGCCACAGGCAAAAGTGACTGCCTGTGAGTTGATATTGGCCCAGTTGAGCTCTCCGTCTTGGGCCATTTGGTTCTCTTCCTCTTCACCTGCAAGGTTCTCATTAATGAAATAGGCATCGGGGTTCACTGCGCTTATCACTTTGTGCAGCTCTTTCATTCGTGCCACGCGCGATGCATTGTATTTGTTGGTGTTGGCATCAGAAGGGTTGGCGTAGGTGTTTGTGGCCGGATAGTAGGTTGTTCCATAGCTGGAGTCGTCGCCAAGCCCTTTTACGAGGTCAAAACGGAAGCCATCCACTTTATAATTGGTGAGCCAGTGTGTGAGGGCGTCATGCCATTGCTGCTGCACAACCGGATTCTCTTGCTTCCAATCGTTTAGCACGCTATAGGAGTGTGGCGCAGAGCCGTTGTAGAACGGATTTTTGGCGATATCGTAAAGTTGATACCACGGATGAAGGCCATCGCTTTGATTGAATACTATGTCAAGTATCACGGCTATGCCTCGGGCATGGCATTCGTCAATCAGTTTGCGATAGTCGTTGGGGGTTCCGTAGGCTTTGTCGGGGGCGAAATAGAAGTTTGTGTTGTAGCCCCAAGAGTTGTTGCCGTTGAACTCCATAATGGGGAGAAGCTCAATGGCGTTGACACCCAATGATTTGATATAGTCAAGTTTGTCAATCACTCCTTGCACTGTGCCAGAGCCATTGGCTTGTCCGTCTGTGCCGGAGAAGTCGCGTATAAGCAGCTCGTATATAACGAGCTGATTTTTGTTTACGCCTTTGAAGTCGGTTATTTTCCAATCATAGTTGTTGTGAGAAGAGTTGTACCAAGCCAATGGCACACTGTAGGGTACATCGTTTACCGGATATGCGGGCAGATTTGGAAATACATCCTGATTTATGTAGCGGTCGCTGTAGGGGTCAAGAATCAAATTGGCGTAGGGGTCGCCTACGGCGCGTTCTCCATCGGCCAAATAGTAGTAGAAATAATCTTTGTTTTTTTCCAATCCGGTTACTGTGGTCCAGAAATAACGGTAGCCATTGTAGTCCTGATATTTCATGAGAGTGGAGGCTGATGCGTGATAGCCGTTCCATGAAGGCATAAGTATCATGCTCTGTTTGTCGGGAGCACAGATGCAGAATGTTACCGATCCGTCGGCATTGGCCACAGCTCCCATTTTAGGTACTCCACCGGGATAGTTCTGAGCTGTGGAATTACTTATGCGTACCACGTTGATTGATGTTGATGCCGATTGGCCTGATGTGGTGACGGCTCGTGCGGTCACGGTGTAATCGCCCATGGCGGTGAATGCCTGCTGTGCGCTTGCGGAGGTGGCATTGTTGGCGGATGCCAGTGTGGAGCCGTTGCCGAGGGTAATTGTGATGTTGGCCGGCGAGGTGGTGTAGGCGGTGAAGGTGACAGGGGTGTTGTCGGTAATCACTTGTGAAGACACTGATTTTTCAAGGACAACATGAAACCCTTCGGGGTATACTTTCACGAATATGTCTCCGCCTTCGGCTGTTTTGCCCTCACGAGAGCAGTCGGCGTTGCGAAACACGAAAACCATCTGTTCAACGGTTTCTCCTGCGGAGATTCCATAGTAGCTGTTGATGTCGGGGATTGTAAGAGTCCAAGTGTCGGCGCTCACGTATTTAAGCGCGTACTTTGCGGAGTTGTCGCCCCATGAAGGTGCGTGTTTCCAGTCGCTTTGCGATTTGCTTTCGCTTGTTATTACGCCTGTATGTGCGTAGATGGGAGTTGATGCGGTGAGTCCTTGAAGACCGCGGTTGCCTTGGTCGGCATGATAGGTGATTACGATACCTTTGGATCCGGTTTGTACAATCACCGGGTCGGTGGTCACTACCTGTGCTGATGCCACAAAGGCATAACACATGAGCAGCAACATCAATAAACGATGTGTCATGGGTGTTAGCATGAAGTATTAAGTATGATATATAAAAAACACAAATCTGTGTGCAAAGATATAAGATTTGTTGAAACTACAGTGGATGATAAGGGATAAATTGAGTAATTTTGTAGAATGGAATTTAAAATATCATCGCAATACAAGCCCACCGGTGACCAGCCGCAGGCCATAGAGCAGCTTGTGGCCGGGATTCGGGATGGTGCCCCGGCGCAAACTTTGCTTGGTGTTACCGGTTCCGGTAAGACATTCACTATGGCCAATGTGATTCAGCAGGTAAAGAAACCGACGCTGATTCTCAGTCATAACAAAACTCTCGCCGCTCAGCTTTATGGAGAGTTCAAGAATTTCTTTCCTGACAATTCCGTACAGTATTTCGTGTCGTATTACGACTATTACCAACCGGAGGCGTATATCCCTTCGGTGGATAAGTATATTGAGAAGGATTTGATGATCAATGACGAGATTGACAAGCTCAGGCTTGCCACAACTTCCGCTCTGCTGTCGGGCAGACAGGATGTGATAGTGGTAAGTTCGGTGTCGTGTCTGTACGGTATGGGCAATCCGGAGGATTTCAACAGCAATGTGATTTCCATACACGCAGGTCAGCGTGTGGCTCGCAACGTGTTTCTGCGCGAGCTTGTCAATGCTTTGTATTCGCGTAACGAGGTTGCTTTCAACAGAGGCAATTTCCGAGTCAAGGGTGACACCGTTGATATTTATCTTGCTTATGAAGAGATTGTGGTCAGGGTGGTGTTCTGGGGTGATGAAATAGAGTCAATCGCCACTTATTATCCTTCGGATAACGCTACGTTGGGGCAGCATGATTCGTTCAAGATTTTTCCGGCCAATATATTTGTGACATCCCGGGAGCGTATGGCCTCAGGGTTGGCTCAGATAGAGTTGGATTTGGGCGAGCAGGTGCAGTTTTTCAACAATGAGGCACGGCTTCTTGAAGCAAAGCGACTCCATGAGCGTGTGACTTACGATATAGAGATGATGCGTGAGGTGGGACATTGTTCCGGTATAGAGAATTATAGCCGTTATTTTGACGGCCGCCGTCCTGGTATGCGTCCTTTCTGTCTTTTGGACTATTTCCCAAAGGATTTTCTTACTATCATTGACGAGAGCCATGTGACCATACCTCAGGTTCGTGCCATGTATGGCGGCGATTTGTCGCGCAAGATGAATCTTGTGGAGTACGGTTTTCGTCTTCCCGCTGCATTAGACAACCGTCCATTGAAGTTTGAGGAGTTTGAAGAGCTTACACCGCAGGTGATGTATGTGAGCGCCACTCCGGCTGATTATGAATTGCAGCGTAGCGAAGGTGTGGTAGTGGAACAGATTATCCGTCCTACCGGATTGCTTGACCCGATTATAGAGGTGCGTCCGTCGCTGAATCAGATTGATGATCTGATGGAGGAGATACAGTTACGTATTGAGCGCAACGAGCGTGTGCTTGTCACCACTTTGACCAAACGTATGGCTGAGGAACTTAACGATTATCTGCTGAAATTGCGTGTCAAGGCGGCTTATATACACAGCGATGTGGACACTTTGGATCGCATACGTATTCTTGATGATTTGCGTTCCGGCGTGTATGATGTGCTGATAGGTGTTAATTTGCTGCGTGAGGGTCTTGATTTGCCGGAAGTGTCGTTGGTTGCTATTTTAGATGCAGACAAGGAGGGGTTCTTGCGTTCGCATCGTTCTTTGACTCAAACCGTGGGACGCGCGGCGCGAAATCTTAACGGCACTGTAATAATGTATGCCGACAAAGTTACCGATTCCATGCGCCTTACAATTGATGAAACTGCCCGCCGTCGCTCTCTGCAGTTGGCTTATAACGAGGAGCATGGAATCACTCCCCAGGCCATAGTCAAGGCAAGAAACAAGATAATAGGAGTGGATTCGGCAGAGGATACTACTACAGAAACCGTGCGTCAATCAAAATCCTCGCGGCAGGGTAAAGGTTCGGCTAAATCTTCGCGCCATGAGGGTAAGGCTCCGGTTATGTATGATAACGAGTTTTCTTCATCGGTGAATATTGCTGCAGACCCTGTTATACCATATATGACTCCGGAGGAATTGCAACGAGCTATAACAAGCCGTCGTGTAGAGATGGTGGAGGCTGCCAAGCGAATGGAATTCATGGAGGCTGCCCGTTTGCGTGACGAGATTTTGAAAATGGAAGAGTTTCTTAAAGAAAAATCAGCTTACGATGCTACCGAATAAAGATTTAGATTTGACCCGTTTCCTGCCGACATCTGTCAAGGAGATGAGATTGCTCGGATGGGATCATGTGGATGTGGTGCTTTTCAGCGGGGATGCATATGTGGATCACCCGTCTTTCGGTGCCACTGTGATAGGGCGTACACTACAGTCCGCAGGATATAATGTGGCGATTGTGCCGCAGCCAAATTGGCAGGACGATTTGCGCGATTTCAAGAAATTCGGTGCGCCACGGTTGTTTTTCGGGGTGTCGCCCGGAGCTATGGATTCTATGGTCAACCATTACACGGCTGCTCGCCGTCGTCGTAGCGATGATGCGTACACTCCTGGAGGTCGTCATGGTGCCCGTCCGGATTATCCATCTGTGGTCTACTCCAATATCCTTCGTGAGTTATATCCGGACACTCCGGTGATACTTGGTGGTATCGAGGCTTCTTTACGTAGGTTGAGCCATTACGACTATTGGCAAAACAAGTTGCGTCCGTCTTTGCTGATGGATGCGAAAGCTCATTTGCTGGTGTATGGCATGGGTGAGTTGCCGATACTGGAAATTGCCCGCCGTATTGATGCGGGCGAGAGTGTGGATATGCTGGCTGATGCGCTGCAATGTGTGTCTGTTCAACCGTTGGATGCTATGCCGTCAAATCCAGATCCTGTAAAGGATATTGTGTTGCACAGCTATGAGGATTGTTTGAAGTCCAAGCGTTGCCAAGCTGAAAATTTCAAGCATATCGAGCAGCAGAGCAACCGTATGCATGGAGCTACAATATGGCAGCGCCATGGAGACAAGGTGGTGCGGGTCAACCCTATGCATCCTCCCATGACCACGGAGCAGGTTGATGCTTCGTTTGATTTGCCATACACCAGGCTGCCGCATCCGCGTTACAAGGGCAAGAGTATTCCGGCATATGAAATGATACGCCATTCGGTGTGTATGCATCGCGGCTGTTTCGGTGGGTGCGCTTTCTGCACCATATCGGCTCATCAGGGCAAGTTTATAGCTTCGCGTTCCAAGGAATCAATTTTGCGAGAGGTGAAACAGGTGACTCAAATGACGGATTTTAAGGGATATATATCTGATCTCGGAGGTCCAAGTGCCAACATGTACACTCTCGGAGGTAAGAATAAGGATGTATGTGAGAAATGTATGCGTCCGTCGTGTCTGCATCCCAAGCCATGTACGAATCTTAACACTGATCATTCGGCGTTGTTGGATATATACCATGCCGTGGATAGGTTGCCGGGGGTAAAAAAATCGTTCATCGGTTCGGGTGTGCGCTATGATTTGTCAATGCATGTTACCGGCAACAAGAGTGTTGATGCTGTGAACAGGCGTTATAATGAGGAGCTGATAGAGCATCATGTGTCCGGTCGTTTGAAGGTGGCTCCCGAGCACACTGTGAGCCATGTGCTGGAGGTGATGCGCAAACCTGACTTCAAGTTGTATTATGATTTCAAACGTATTTTTGATTCGGTGAATCAGCGTTGCGGACTCAAGCAGCAGTTGATACCTTATTTTATTTCCAGCCATCCGGCTTGCAGGGAGGTGGATATGGCCGAGTTGGCTGCTGAAACCAAGGATTTGAATATGCATCTGGAGCAGGTGCAGGATTTTACTCCTACACCTATGACTCTTGCCACGGAGATTTATTATACAGGTATTCATCCTTATACCGGTGAGAAATTATTTACGGCAACGACACCAGAACAGAAGCAGGCTCAGCGACGGTACTTCTTTTGGTATGATCATTCACAACGGGCTGAGATAATACGTGGTCTCAAGCGCCTCAGCCGTCCTGATTTGATTGCACGCCTTTATCCTGTGCGTAGGAGATAAATATTACTTTGCTTTTATAAATAAATTAAGGTCCCTAAGGTCTGTTACGACCCTAAGGACCTTAATTATTTATGAATCGGTTGATTTAGAACAGTATGTTCATACCGAGATTGAAAGATGCATTGCTTGACAATGGTACGCATATTTGTTTGGTGGTTTTGGTTATAGTGTGGTCCATACCTACAAAAAGGTTGAATCCGCTTGGGTGGATATTAAGAATCCATCCGAAACCTACGCCATATGTGCCGGCTGCCATGTTTATACCTCCGTCCAGCCATTTCACGGGAGCTATATTGGCAGAGAACCGGAAGTCGGTCCATGAGAATGCTCCCTGAATGCGAGTGGTGTTGAGCACACCAAAATTCAGATTGCGATACACCGGGAGGGTGTATTTTGCACCCACGTTGAGTGTGGCTCCGAGCATGGTGGTACGTCCACCGGTGTTGCCGGCATTGTCAAGTTCGTAGATGGCTGAGATGTCATCGCGGATGTTGTTCCATTCGTTTTCAAAACTGTTTGGTGCTTCATCATCGGCGCTGAATGTATATCGGTCAGTGTTAAAAGTTTTTTCACCATATGTGGTGGCGAGATGGTTTTCGTTCCATGAAATAAAACCGAAATCAAGTACTGCCAGTGACAATTCCCAATCTTTGGTCAGCTGATATGATGCACCGAGGTCAAATGCCATACCGAAACCGTTTAGTCCGAATGTGTCATTGTCTATTCCGTCAACATATTCGTGACCGGTGTTTTTATTGACCGAGGTTGTGTAGTTCATGCCTTTGAGGCTGGTGTTGAGTTCTGCTTCGGTTGTTACACGCCAGTCGTTTTCGTTAAGGTCAAGATTGGCTGTTTTGAAATTAGCACTTACATCTCCCAAACCGATAAGGAATTTCATTGTTGCACCGACACGCAACTTGCTATTGATGTCGTGGCTGTGGCCGAGAGCGATTTCGCCATATGCGGTGCCGAAAGCGCGAGTGCCGCCAAGGTCATAATTTTGGTTGGACACACCTTCTTTGAGGAAAGAGAACAGTGAGCCGGGCAATTTTACGCCTACAGAGGTGCGGGCGCTCAATGTGAAGGTGTTGTAACCACCCCAGTCTTTGAAACCGGTGGCTATGATAGGGATATTCAAATCCACACCCAAGCGGTTGCTGTTGCCGAGGTTCTTCATGACTTCGTCTACGCTTACAAGCGGGTTCATGAAAGTGGTGGTTTGACCATTGACATTATAAAGCACGTCTTTAACATGAAGCGAGCCTCGCATGGCCACATTTATATTACCCAAAGCCGGGATTGCAACAAAGTTTTTGCTGTTGCTATAGGCGGGGTTCATTTGGAAACGATATGTGTAATCGTCCACAAAATATCCCGATGTTGTGGTTTGTGCCATAGCACCGGAACCGGCTGCAAGAACTGTAATGGCTGTGTATATTAGTTTTTTTAGTGTCATTGCTTTGATGTGTTAAAGGTTTATTCGTCAAGGTCTTTAAGATAATATCCCGACACTGTGGCGCGAATGTTTTCAAGTGTCAATGTCATGTCAGGGGCTAACGGGGGATTGTCATTGCCTGTGGATGTGGCTGTAGCAACGAATCTGATGCCGTTGAGGTTGCTTCCGGATGGAATTGTGGATGTTGTGTGTACATACACCTTTTCACTCTTGGCAAAGGGAGGTATGATAGCTCCGTCAATAGTGATGGGGTTGCCGTTGGCATCTTTAATCTGGTTGCCATCGGTGTCAATGGGATAGCCTGACAGGTTTACATCAACCGGAATATCGGAGCTAATTACCAAAGCTATGCTAAGACGATCAATTGTGCAATGGTCAAGGTCGTCTGATTTCCATCCGTCTACGTCGTCGGTATATATTATTTGTGATCCTTGACTCATGCCAAGCGGAGCCATAAGGTTGTAATTGCCACTTACTACGCCCATGCTTTTACCAAGGTCAAAATTTTCAATGTGCTGTGTGGGCACTACGGGGTTAACAAGTTCAAAAGATATTTCATTGGGAAGACCTTCTCCGGCAAGAACCTGTCCGAGTTCGGAGAATTTAAGCCATTGAGCGTTCTCAAATCCTTCTATGCGAGTGGTAGGGTTTGTTGGCGATAGAACAAAACGGAATATGCCGTCGGGCGATTCTTTGGTGTCAAGCACCAGTTGTTCATCAAGAGTGAATGTGTGGTCTTCCTTGTCGGTGCGGTGTGTAGTGAGTTGAAGTCCCGATACGGCTTTGAGATGGTACTCGGCAAAAGGATTGGTGATAACGAGATATATCTGCGGATTTTCCAGGATAAGGTTGGTTGATTCCTGAGTGAGAATGTCGGGCAGATCTTTCAGTTCTACTTGGGGTATATCAAAATCTTCAACTTCGTAGTACATTCGGCCGGTGAAGCGTGTTACTTCTGTGTCGTTGAGTTTGTAGTCAACGGTCATGGTTACTTGTATGGGAAGTTGGGCTATGGTAATCCCTATAAGGTCGGAGTTTTTGATCGTTACTTGGCCGCTGAGCATATACATGTCGCCTGTTATGCTGATGTATCCGTCGTCTTCTTCGGTTTCGGATGGACGGAATGTGGCCATGCCAACAGATTGCATGTATTTTACATCCAATTCTGTGGCGTAAACAGTGAATTGTACGAATGAGCCTGTTGACTGATATGAGGGGATTTTAAGAACACCTGTCTGACTGTTGTATTCGCATTGAGCGTTTTTCATTGTAACCCCCGACATACCTTTGGGCAGTTGCAGCTCAACGTCGTTGAATGTAAGGTTGCGTACTTTGCCTTTGAGTTCTTTGAAATCAATATTCATGGTCATCTCTATGTCGCAAGTCACATCGTCCACTTCTTTGATGCATTTGCTTACTACAGATGATTCATAAGAGAAGTCACGGGCTGCGGAGTGAATGTTGTACACAACTTCTGTAGGTACAGCTGCGCGGCTTGAAACCAATGATATGATATTGGTTGAGCTTTCTATGTATGGTTTTCCGAGTTTAATTGAGTTTACTTCAATCTGGTCTGATTCAAAGTCTCCGTCCTGGCTTACTGCATACTCTCCGTTCACAACTTTGATAGGATTGTCGGGGTCATCAGGATCAAGATTGAAAATATTTTCAAGTTTCACCGGTTCTATGTTTACCGGAATTGTGAGATTGTTTACCGGGACTTTTACGGTGGTGTCCACATTGCTCAGGTCATAATTGTCGTCAACACAAGATGACAATGCAACACATAACCCTACCCCTGTAACTAAGGCAAGTTTTAGATTCATATTAGTTTAATGAGATTGATTAATTATGGTTAAAAGGTGCGATTTTGTAAGTGTGATTATAGGTTTAATGATTAAAATGTGTGCAAAGGTAAGTATTTTTTTGTTAATGGAATGTGTTTTACTTAAATAGTTGTTTCATTGTATGTTTATTTCCAGAATCCGCGAGTGAAAAGAAGCAATACAGTGAAGATTTCCAGACGTCCGATAAGCATTTCTATAGCCAAAATCCATTTGCCTGTGTCTGGCAGCGCGATATAATTGTCGCCATAGCCGGTGATGTTCACATCAAGACCGGTGTTGCTCAGGCATGCGAATGAAGAGAAAAACGAGTCCACAATGGGAATGCCAAGAGCTGTGAGTGCTATTCCTCCGCCCACTATCAGCATCATGTATATGCACAGAAATGCTATAACCTTGTTGACAGTGTCGTATGATGCTGTTATACCGTTGATGCGTACTCCTACTATGGTGTTGGGGTGTACACAGCGGTATATCTCGTTATCAGCATTTTTTATGAGAAACAGCATCCGGTCAATTTTGGCACCTCCGCTGGTGCTTCCTGCACAAGAACCGAAAAACATCAACACAAACAGCAGTGATATTACAAAGGGTCCCCAGTTACGGGCACCTTCTACCATAAAACCGGTGGAGGTGAGTGTGGATATGATTTGAAACAGTGGGTCAATTGTCACTGATTCAATACCTGTGTAGGCGTTCATCAGAAAGATTGATATGATGAACAGAGCGAGACATCCGAGTATGATGCGTACGTAGGCGCGGAACACGTCGTTGCGCCACAGGGAGCCGTGGTCTCCATTCCACCAACGAAACATCAGTGAAAAGCTTACGCCACCAAGAAACATGAAGAGTGTGATCACTGTTTTTACGTACAGTGTGCCGTATTCGTTTATACCGGCATCGGATGTGGTGAATCCGCCGGTGGATATGGTGGAGAAGGTGTAGCACAGAGCTGTGTAGAAGTCCATAGGCCCTATCCATAACAGAATGGTCAGCAGCAGTGTGAGTACACAATATATACCCCAAAGACCTTTGGCTGTCTGTGATATGCGCGGACGTAGTTTGTCGTGTGTTATTCCGGTTACTTCGGCATTGAACATCTGCATGCCTCCTGAATGGTTCAACATGGGTATTACTGCCAGGGTGAACAGTATTATACCCATGCCTCCAAGCCATTGCATT
>CAMWXV010000035.1 GCA_947178305.1 uncultured Porphyromonadaceae bacterium
TCAGTGTCGCAAAGGTTGGGGTTGATACCGGCCTTCTTAAGAGCTACTTCAACGGCACGTTTCACTTGCTCTTCTTTGGTCTTTTCTATAGCAACATTGCGCTCGCTTTCAACCACAGCAGCAGGAACGTGGTCACGATCCACAGCAACAGGGTTCATGGAAGCAACCTGCATAGCCACGTCACGACCAACCTGGAAATCAACATTTTCAGCATTGAAACCTACAATGGTGCCAAGCTTGTTGCCAAGGTGAACATAGGAAGTGGTGGTAGGAGCTTCAAGATATTCGTATGCACCGATTTCCATCTTTTCACCGGTTTTACCGGATTCCTCAACAACGAGGTCAGCGATGGAACGACCGTCAAGCTCAAGAGCTTTGAGGTCGTCAAGGCTCTTAACACGGTTGGCCATAGCGGCATCAAGAATCTTTTGTGTGAGTTCAACGAAAGTAGCGTTCTTAGCCACGAAGTCAGTTTCGCATTTGAGAGCCACAACGGCTGCGAAATCCTTATCGTTGGCGGCAAGTACGCAACCCTCGGATGCTTCGCGGTCTTCACGTTTGGCGGCAATAGCCTGACCTTTTTTGCGAAGAATCTCCACAGCTGCATCAATATCGCCGTTAGTTTCGGCAAGGGCTTTTTTGCAGTCCATCAAGCCGGCACTTGTGAGGTGACGGAGCTTGGTGATTTCTGCCATAGTAACTGCCATATCTTAAAAAAGTTAGGAGTGTTAGAAATTAAATTGATTAAAATTATTCAGCAGCGGGAGCTTCAGTTGCGGGAGCCTCGGTAGCTTCAGGAGCGGCTTCAGCTTTGGCGCGGCTCACGCGACGACGCTCACGACGGGGAGCGGCTTCGCCTTCGGCAGCTTCAGGAGCATCAACTTTTTCAATCTTACGCTCTTCAAGACCTTCGGCCATAGCAGAGCAAAGAGTGTCAAGAACGAGCTCAATAGACTTTGAAGCATCGTCGTTAGCAGGGATAACGAAATCAACATCGTTAGGGTTGGAGTTAGTGTCAACCATAGCGAATACTGGTATACCCAAACGATTAGCCTCGGCTACAGCGATGTGCTCTTTGAGCACGTCAACCACGAAGAGTGCAGAGGGAAGACGGTTGAGGTCGGCGATAGAACCGAGAGTTTTCTCAAGTTTTGCGCGCTGACGAGTGATTTGAAGTTTCTCGCGCTTGGAGAGGTTGTCGAAAGTGCCGTCCTTTGTCATTTTGTCAATGGCGGTCATTTTCTTAACGGCCTTGCGGATAGTGGGGAAGTTGGTGAGCATACCGCCCGGCCAGCGTTCTATCACGTAAGGCATATTGATGGAAGAAGCCTTGTCGGCTACAACCTGTTTGGCCTGTTTTTTGGTGGCTACGAAGAGCACCTTTTTGCCCTGTTTGGCGATAGCCTTGAGGGCGTTAGCAGCCTCATCCAGCTTAGCAGCTGTTTTGTAGAGGTCTATGATGTGGATACCGTTGCGCTCCATAAAGATATAAGGAGCCATGGCAGGATTCCATTTACGTTTGAGGTGACCGAAATGGCAGCCAGCCTCGAGGAGTTGGTCAAATGTTGGTGTTGACATTTTAAATAAGTTGGTTTACGTTCTTAGGTAATTACAACCGAGAGGTAGGGAACGTGTCCATCCTCGCGATTTAGATACTAAACACAAGTATATCAAGCGGCAAATAGCCGCGAGGATATTAACGCTTGGAGAACTGGAAGCGTTTGCGTGCTTTGGGGCGACCTGGCTTTTTGCGCTCCACGGCACGAGGGTCGCGGGTCATGAAGCCTGCCACACGGAGAGCATGCTTGTCTTCGGGATTGATTTTCACAAGGGCACGGGCGATAGCAAGGCGAAGAGCCTCGGCCTGTCCTTTGTAACCGCCACCGTCAAGATTCACACGGATGTCGTATTTTTCCACAACATCAAGAAGCAAGAGGGGCTGCTTAACGATGTACTGAAGTATTGAAGAGGGGAAATACACTTCAAGGGGGCGCTTGTTGATAGTGATAGCGCCGGCACCGTCACTTACAATAACACGGGCAACGGCGGCCTTACGACGGCCTACTGCATTAACTGTTTCCATACTTCAGTTTATTTCAAGTTGTTGATGTCGATAACTTTGGGATTCTGGGCAGCGTGGGGATGGTTGGCACCATTGTACACGTGCATATTGCCGATCAATTGACGGCCGATACGGTTTTTGGGAAGCATGCCTTTCATCACTTTGATGAACAAGGGATGATAACCGGGTTTGATGTGCTTGTTGAAAGATTTTTTCATGAGCACCTCGGGAGTGGCCACACGCTGACCGCCGGGATAGCCGGTGTAAGAAAGATATTCGCGATCGGTCATTTTTTTACCGGTGAGCACCACTTTGTCGGCGTTGATGATGATTACATTGTCACCGCACTCCACATTGGGAGAGTAGCTGGGCTTGTGTTTGCCGCGAAGAATTTTGGCAACCTTAGCGCACAGACGGCCAAGAACCTGGTCGGTGGCATCAATCACCACCCATTCACGCTCTACAGACTGAGCGTTGGGGGAAATAGTTTTGTAGCTTAAAGTATCCACTTTTAAATGTTTAATTAATAGTTAATTACGCGCCTTTTACCACAGCATTGCTCGGCCAAAAGCTCTACTGCGCTCCGGGCTTTGATTATTAATTGGACATAATCGGACTGCAAAGGTAGTGATAATCCATGACTTAATCAACTTTCGCAAGCATTTTTTTGAACGGCGGAATCAAAAGTTTTTTGAAAACGAACAACACGCCGCCATGTCGCGGCTACAATATTTTCCCCAAAACCTCTTACGAAAATCACCGGAAAATGTGGTGCAATATCGATTCTCCGCCTCCATACGGATACGGCAAAAACACCAAACAAACGGCCACCAATAAGAATATCAACAACAGGGTCAGAGCATTTCCATACACAATGCCCTTGGGGATGTCTCCGATAGTTGCTTTCATTCTCGGAGACCGCTTGGGAGATTCATGACTGAGGTTCATCCGAGTTCAAGTTGGTTTTTAACAAGATTATAGTAGTGACCGCGCAATGCGGTCAATGTTTTATGCGTTCCCTGCTCCACAATCCGCCCTGAGTCAAGCACAATTATCTGGTCGGCAAACTTGACGGTGGACAGCCTGTGAGCCACGACAACCACCGTTCGCCCGGCATAAAAACGTGTCAGGTTTTCAACAATCACTTTCTCATTGTTTGCGTCCAAAGCATTGGTGGCTTCGTCCAAAAAGATGAAATCGGGATTCTTATACACCGCACGAGCAATGAGAATGCGCTGCTTCTGTCCCTGACTCAAGCCCTTGCCCTCAGCACCTATAACAGTGCCATATTTGAGCGGCAGGCCCAAAACATAGTCATGGATGTTTGCAACTTTTGCCGCCTCATAAAGCCGGGCATAATCTATCTCGCCATCATCAACGGCAATGTTCCTTTCAATCGATTCGGCAAATATGGCTCCGTCCTGCATCACCACACCACATTGCGAGCGCCACCAACTCGGGCTTAATGTTTCAAGGCTCCGACCGCCCACGGTTATTTCACCTCTTAAAAGATTGTAATACCCGAGCATAAGTTTTATGAGTGTGGTTTTGCCGCTTCCCGACATCCCCACTATGGCAGTGACCTTGCCGGAGGGAATGTGCATGGAAACATTGTCAATCGTGTTTCTGGCGGCATACCTGTCGTATCTGAAATCAACATCTCTGATGGATATGGAACGGTCATCGTCATCAAACCGTTGCGCAAGCTGCTGCTGAGACTCCTCGTCACGGCTTTTGTGTATATCGTTGATTCGCTCCAACGATATTTTCACATCCTGAAAGGAGTACAATACGCTCATGAACTGCGCCACCGGTGAATTAAGCTGCCCGATAATATACTGTATGGCAAGCATGGCACCGAGAGTAAGGGAGCCATTGATAACAGATGTTGCGGCAAGCACAGTGATGAGTATGTTTTTCAGCTCGTTGATAAACAATGTGCCGGCCTCTTGAGTTTGCTGGAGTTTCAACAGCTTCATTTGAACGCCAAACAAATCCACCTGTGCGTCTTCCCATTCCCAACGGCGGCGCTGCTCGCACCGCTGCAACTTGATTTCCTGCATGGAGGTAAGGAACTGAAATGTTTTGCCCTGTATTACGGATTGCACCTCAAAAGTTTCATTGTCAAGCACCTTTCTTCTCCTGAGAAAAGAGAGAGCCCACGCCACATAGAGCATGCTGCCGATAATGAAAACAGTGAAAATCAACCTGCTGTAGAAAAACAGCACCATGCCGAATACCACAAAGCTGACAGCCGAAAGAAACACGTTGAGAACCTGTCCGGTAAGAAACGACTGTATGCGATAATGATCCGACATACGCTGCATCAAATCGCCCACTTTCTTGGTGTCAAAAAAAGACATCGGGAGCTTTAGCAGCTTTATGAAAAAATCACTAAGCAGAGTGATATTGACACGCATGGAAATATGCAGGATAATCCATCTGCGAAAAAAATCCGTGGCCGTGGCTCCGACAACAATCATAAGCTCACCGGCAAGTATCATCCATATCAGTTTTATATCCCGATGGCTGATACCAATGTCCACAATCCATTGTGTCAGAAAAGGCAATATGAGCTGCAACAGGCATCCAAGGCTCAAACCCAACAATATGTGAGCGAAGTAACGACGATATTCATAAACGTATCTCATTACAAACCGTATAGACCGGGCTGTAGACACTTCCTGCTCGTATTGCTTTTTAAATTCATCGCGAGGATGAAAAAGCATTACCACACCTTTGCCCTCTCCGCCCTCGGAATGAACCGACCAATGCTTTTCCAACTCACCACGAGACACTTTAATTATGCCTTTGCTCGGGTCTGCGATACGAAACTTGGTGCGCGATTTGTTCACGCCAAACAGCACCACAAAGTGATTTTGATTCCAATGCAGTATACACGGCACCATATTTTCGGCCAACTTATCCACTGAAAGTTTATAAGTGGCATTGTCCAGTCCAAGCTCGTTTGCGGTATCAGAGATGGCACGCATTGACACTCCCTCCTTAGTTGTCTGGCAAAGAGATGAAACACTGTTCAGCGAAATGTTGCTGCCCCAGTAGCGGCATATCATGGTGAGGCAGGCAGCTCCGCACTGCATCAAATCCTTTTGCCTGACAAATGGAAACCTCATGCCGTTTAACGCTTACAATATTCCCGACTCAGAACCCGACATAGAGCCAATCCCCTCCGTTTGCTTCACTTTCTTGCCATAGGAGAACGAGTACGACAGACGCAGCAATACATGACGATGATACCCGGTGCCATAACCTTGTGAACAGTTCATATAATTACGGTCACCGTCCTCCATGTAAATGTGCTTCCAACCCGAGTTAAACGGATTTATCAAAAATGCACTCGCATTGAAGTTGCCGCTACTCCAACCTGCACACAAATAATAATAGTCCGGAGCCTTGGTATATGATGAAAGCCCTATTGACTCGGTAGCGGACTTATATGTCAGATTGCAATAAAAGTTTTTAAACCTGTAATCAGCCGAAAGATTATAGCTCAGATATGTGCCTTGTCGGTTTATACCCTCTCTACGGTTGGCCGTCACACCACCCAACCGTCCGTTTAGCATAAGAGAATTTTTAAATAGCCTCAGCCCCATGGATGCCCCATATGAAAGAGTGCTGTAAAAGCCCCTATTTTCAAACCCCTGCACCATAAGTGGCTTACCGTTAAATTCCATGGGAAGATACACCTCCGTTATCGTATTGTCATAATAATAATAATTCGTATATAGCGACAAAGACAGCACTTTTGACACAAACCAATCATAATTCAATGTTATGGGCACTATTGATGAGTGTCTAAGAGCCTCATTACCCTGCACGGCATCTATCTGCGATGTTAAAACAAAATTCGGCATCTGCCGGCTTACAGGTATGGTCCATTTGGCTAATTGAGCGGTTGCCGTTATCCTATGTTTGTTTTTAAAAGTATATCCACCACCAATAAAAAACACAGGATAAATCTGCGTCTTCCTATAGTTATCGAATTTGGTATTATAGCAAGTAAGTATTGCGTGTGCCATAAGCCAACCCGACCCGAAATTTGACCGTATACGCCCCATTATGTCGGTGTTAACTTCATTGAATCGGCTTGACGATGCTGTTGAACCCTCATAACTTGTTTCATTCCATTTTCCGTTTAAGGATCCCTGCAAAGACACATTATGCTTACCAAACTGTTTTTGAGCAGTTACAACCAGACGATAGTTGAGGCTGTTATCGGTTGCAAAACTGGTTATATCCTCATTCTGCGTACTGAACACCCTGCCAGTGGTGTAATGGCCATACGACAACGACGGATCCACGGTTAAACTGTATTTCTTAGGCAGATACCAAAGATATGACCCTCGCCAACTTGGACTTGCAGAACTGCTGGTACGATATTGGCGATCAACGCCATTAGCAAAAATACCCATGGGCGAAAAACCTGTGGCATAATCAATATCTACGTATGGGGTCTTTGACACCCATACACCCACGCTGTTCGTTATCAATGTTTTGTCCGATGCATACGTTGCCCGCAACGTGCCATAACCACTCCTTGAAGCCGCATCGCTTGATTTTACATCTTTTTCTCTGGTGATTTCCAAACCAGGAAATCTATATATAGTTTTTTGAGTGGAGCCATCATGAGTTGATCTTTTATAGTTGAAATTAGCAGCCGCATCATAAGTCATCTTGCCACAAGTCAACTTTGAATTGACATTGTAGGCTCCATTGTCTATCATTATATTTTGGTCGGCATCAAGTTTCGTGTAGCCGCCATACTCATATTTCACCATTATAAAGTTGAGTACATACTCAGCCCCTCTGAATCGCGGATCTGACGGATACTCAAGCAACTCCACCCTCTTCACATCCATTGGCCTGATATTCGCTATATCCTGCTCCGTAGCCGGAACATAATCAATGAACTTCTCCACCGGTTTTCCCGAAACAGTGGTAATAGCCTCACTCATCGGATCAACGCTGAGTGCGGTGATACCCATTGCTCTAACTAAAGACCCGCCTCCATGAGCCACTTTTTTTCTCTCCCTTCGTGGGCACATACACCGATTTGTTTGCAGTCATATACTGATTGTCGGCACACACCTCCACTTCACCAACCCGACGGGGCACATACTTGGGGTGTACTGTTAACCGTAGCGTATCCACAGGAGTTTCCACAAAATAAGACCCCATTACTCCATTCACTCCATACACTACTATATACTGTTGCTCGGGAACGCCTTGCATAATATATGTGCCATCTATATCCGTTTCCTCAGCATCACTAATACGCGAACCTTGCTGCGTCATGGCAAACATGGTCATTCCGGAAGCAGGAGCATCGGAGTCTTCCACTTGGGCTATTACAACAATATTGCGGGCTTGGAGCAAAACCGTTGAAAGCAGCATCAACAATGGCACTATATATTTCTTCATTCGTTTGAGGTTTAAGCTCTCCACTAAGCAGAGCAATTCTTGTGATTTTGTTAATATTGTCGCAAGTTAGTTTAAATATTTTAAAATCGCAAGTAATTTTAAGACAACCACAAAAAAATATTTACATTATTTGCTTTTAACCATAAAAAACAAATAAATCGTAAGCAAGGGGCTATTTGACGAATGTGAGGGTGAAGGAGAGTCCTCCTTGGGGAAGATTGCACACTGATATGGTGCCGCCATGCCAAATCATGGCGTTTTTTACTATGGAAAGTCCAAGCCCGGTGCCTCCGGCAAGCCTTGACCTACCTTTGTCTATGCGATAAAATCGCTCAAAAATGCGAGGTAGGTGCTCGGATGGTATTCCGGAGCCGTTATCGGACACGGATATAATCATCTTCTCATCAGAAACCGCAATCGGGTCAACAGACACCAAAGAGGCTCCGCTATGTGCAATGGCATTGCCTATAAGGTTGCGAAAAACCGAAGCCAAAAGCGCCCTGTTTCCGGATATGACGAACATGGACGACACAGTGTTACGTATTTCCATGGCTTTGCTTGCAGCCAATGGCTCGCATTCGTCCACAATATCAGAAACCACATCGGATATGTCAACCGGTTCCCGCGATATAGAAGACGGAGCATCATCCATACGCGTAATCAATGCCACATCCTCAAGCAGCATTTTCAGCCTATGGGTGTTGTCAAGACATCGGCCGAGAAATTCGGTGCGCTTTTCTTCCGACATGTTTTTATGCGACATCAGTGTTTCCACACACACCTGTATGGACGCTACCGGAGTTTTGAGCTCGTGGTTGATATTGTTGGTCAACTGCTTTTTGATGCGCTCTTTTTCACACTGCGCATCCAATGCTGCATGATGCTCCTTGTCGCGTTCGGCTATAGCTTTCTGTAAATCGGCATAAAGCCTTACGATATGGCTTGATATGGCTCCGAGCTCATCTTTTGGAAACGGGGCGGTGTCGTATATACGCTCTCCCCTCTCCGCTCTTTCGGCAAAATCGTTCAAACGAATAATGTGCATCCCCAATCTCCGGGTGACAAAGAATCCCAGCACACACATCACAACTGTGACACCGCACATCACCCACAAGAATCCATAGTCGGCTTTCAGCAAACGGCTCAACGACACAGAATACGGCACGGCGGTGCGCACTATATAGCCGTTTTCACCAAGCGTGGCGGAATAGAAATAGGTGTTGCCGGTGCTTTCGCTGTGACGGCGCACGGTATACCCCGCTCCGCTGGCCAATGCCCGGTCTATCTCCTGACGTGAAAGGTGGTTGGCATCAGGAATGGAATCAAGGCTGTTGTCGTACACCACGCGCCCTGCCTTGTCAATCACACTTACACGCAATTCCTTGAACGAATGCGGCTGCGACCGAAACACTTGCGCTATGTCCATGCTATCACTCATATCATCAATAATATGACGATTGATAAGCTGCAACTGCGCATTAAGCTCCGCTATCTTGAACTCTTTTTCCCTATGATACTGAAACCACATGAAACAGCCCACCAGCAACAGCGAATAGCCGAGAAGCCACAAAAACAGCCTCCGGGAATATGTGAGTTTACTCAACAAAGACATAACCGTAACCGGAACGTGAAACTATATTTTTACCATACTTGCCTATTTTCTGACGAATGCGGGTGATATTCACATCCACCACACGGTCAAGCACCACTACCTCATCCGGCCAAATATCTTTAAGAATCTCCGCCCGGGAAAAAATCTGCCCGCGGTGAGAAAGCAGTTTCTGCAAAATCTCAAACTCTTTTCTCGGCAACTTGACAACCTCACCGTCCACCACACACATTTTTTTGTCAGGAATCACAGTCAAGCCCAAATAGGTCACTTTATCGGAGTCAACGGCAGTCGCATCACTTTGCTTGGAATAGCGACGCAGCACCGTTCTTATCCGCGCCGACACGGCGCGAAGCGAATACGGCTTGGCGATATAGTCGTCAGCGCCGAGGTCAAGGCCGTAGATCATGTCGTCCTCCGAATCCTTGGCGGTGCAGAATATCACCGGAACGGAAGCCGTGGCAGGGTTGGACTTGATGATGCGTGCAAGCTGCGTGCCTGATATCTCACCCATCATAATGTCAAGCAAAAATAGGTCGTATCGGCCAAGATCCATGCTGAGGCACTCTTCGGCGCTACATGCCGTATCCACACTATACCCCTCGGCCTCAAGGTTGAAGCGCAAAGCCTCGCACAAGGTTTCCTCATCATCAACCACCAGTATTCGTTTTTTGTTATCCATCATATATTTTTCATAATCCGCAGCAAAGGTACATAATAATTCAAGCCAAACATCCTGCACTAACAGCATTTCACAAATGCTTAAAATTTATGAAACATTTATGAAACAATTTACCGCGACTTTTGCTGCAGATAAAACCACATAATTTTCAACCAAATGGACATTCTATTTCTGTGTGTCGTAATCTTTATATTCCTACTGGCGATATTCGACCTGTCGGTAGGTGTGAGCAACGATGCAGCCAATTTTCTGAACTCGGCACTCGGAGCCAAAGCGGCTTCTTTCAAACGCATCATCATTATAGCATCCATAGGAGTGTTTGCCGGTGCCGCAATGAGCAACGGCATGATGGACATAGCCCGACACGGCATTTTCCGGCCGGAGCATTTTTCGTTCTACGACCTCATATGCATATTCATGGCCGTGATGGTGACAGACATAATACTCCTTGACATATTCAATTCGCTCGGAATGCCCACATCCACCACCGTGTCAATGGTGTTCGAGCTGCTCGGTGCCACTTTCGTGGTGTCTCTGATAAAGATGGCCGGCGGAATAGAGCTGGGATTCAATGATCTGCTAAACACTGAAAAAGCGCTGTCAGTGATTCTCGGCATATTCCTTTCTGTGGCCATAGCCTTTGTGTTCGGCACCGTGGTGCAGTTCCTGTCGCGCATGATCTTTTCATTCAATTACAAAAGCAAGCTGAAATGGAAGATAGGAATATTCGGAGGAATATGCGCAACCGCCATTATATATTTCCTGCTCATCAAGGGTGCCAAAGACCTGACTTTCATGACTCCGGAAGTGAAAGGCTGGATAAACAGTCATACCGCATTGATATTGGGCGGATGCTTCGCAGGGTTCTCGGTATTGATGCAACTGCTCCATATGCTCAAGGTCAATGTGCTGAAAATAGTGGTACTGATGGGCACTTTTGCATTGGCCATGGCTTTTGCCGGCAACGACCTTGTAAACTTCATAGGCGTGCCTCTAAGCGGCCTGGCTTCATATCAGGATTATATGGCCAACGGGCAAGGCGACCCAACAGGATTTCTCATGGGCTCTCTCAACAGTTCGGCCAACACACCTGTATATTTCCTGATAGGAGCCGGCATGATAATGGTTGTGTCGCTTGCCACGTCCAAGAAAGCCCGAAATGTGTCAAACACCTCTATCGGACTCAGCGCCCAGCAAGGCGGAGAGGAGCTGTTTGGCTCGTCGCGTATAGCTCGCAGACTTGTGCGATGGACGCTTTCTGCATATCACCAGGTGCATCAGCACACGCCTCAGCGAGTGCGTGATTGGTTCAACAAAAGATTCAACACCGATGAATCCATATTGGAAAACGGTGCCGCCTTTGACCTTATAAGAGGCTCCATCAACCTTGTTCTCGCCGGAGCTTTGATAGCCATGGGCACATCGCTGAAGCTGCCTCTGTCCACCACATTCGTGACTTTCATGGTGGCCATGGGCACATCGCTGGCCGACCGCGCATGGGGGCGCGAAAGTGCGGTGTTCCGTATCACAGGTGTAATATCAGTGATAGGCGGATGGTTCCTTACTGCCGGAGCTGCGTTCATAGGCACTGGAATAATAGTGCTGCTGATGCATATAGGCGGTCTGTGGGTTATGATGGCTCTTGCCGCAACTACCATACTGCTCATTATCCGCAGTAACAAACGATTCCGTAACAAAAAAGCGGAAAACGAGGGCGACACATTGTTCCAGACCATACTCAGCACCGAAGACAAAGAAAAAGCATGGAACCTGCTGAGTGTGTATATCACCGACCGTCAGCAAAAGTTCATCAGCTTTGCAAACGAAAGCTACGGACAAATAACTACAGCTTTCATCAATGAGAATGCCGGATCGCTAAGAAAAAGCGAATCAACACTGATACGTCAAAAGAGCATACTCAAAAGCGATCGCCGCAAGGAAACCTTATGCCTGCGCCACGTGAGCCATGAAACAGCAATAGAAAAGAGCGCATGGTTTCACCTGAGCAACACTTGCTGCATGAGCATTCTATACAACTTACGCCGAATCAACGAAATTTGCAAGGAACATGTGGACAACAATTTTCATCCTCTGCCATCAAAATACGTTACCGAGTTCTCTGCAATACGCGAAGATATTGACTCGTTATTGAAAAGTGTGATTAAAATGATGGGGGCATCATCAACAGAATCGGTGCCGACATTAAGGCGAACTTGCGACAATATCAAAGACTCAGTTTCCGCAACATACCACCGGCTCTACGCGCAACTGCGCGATGATGATCCGTCAACCATGACTGTGGTATATGTGTATCTGAACATGCTACAGGAAACTCAGGAAATGGTGTCGGGAATCCGCAAATATCTACGCGCCTATGCCAAACTGCAGGACAGCGATTTCAGCAGCCGCGGACAATCCATGCTTGACAAAACGGCAAAACACCCCCTGCCCTGACTCCTATAAACAAGTCATAGGTCAAGAGCCTGCAACAAAGATGCAAAATCGGGGCAGGCTTCCGGACCGAACACCGCCGATAAACGCAAGTCAGAACCTACAATATATATTCGGGGGATACCGGAGCCGGCAAACAGATTGAAAACAGCCCTGTCGGGCTGCGGAGAATATGGCATGGTATACCCCAGTGTATTCCAACAAGACGCAATATCCGGTTCATTTTCTTCGCGGGCAATGCACAGAAACGGTATGTCAAGGTTATTGGTCAGAATAAAATCATACACCTGCTGCAACACCGGAAGTTCAACTCTACAATCCGGACATCCGGTGTTGAACAATACTATCAGTGATGTTTTTCCGGCCAAATCAGATGTTGACACAACATCGCCATTGCTCATAGCAATCTGAAACTGCGGCACACGGTCACCAACCTCAAGCTGCCAATCGCTTTCAGGTTCGTCATTGCGGTCTGTGACACAAGCGGCCATCATCATGGCCACAATCAAAAGTGATACAATCCGTGGGATATTAATTACATCAGTCATTTCTCAAAAATCGCATTAGCAAGCCGAGAGATTGTAGAGCTTCAAGGGAGATGGAGGCGAAATGGTCACAAAAATCATCGTGGGCAGCTCGTTGTACGGCGCGATTGTCTATATTAACGAGGTGCAAGGGCTGTCGCCGTGGCGGTGGGCGGAGTTCTCATGCACTTTGCTTTTATGCAATAAACGAGGGGAATACA
>CAMWXV010000036.1 GCA_947178305.1 uncultured Porphyromonadaceae bacterium
GTCCCCGGTAAGGAGCAGCCCTCCGCCAACGCACGGCAAGAGCACAATGACATTTTGTAAATTCCATACCTCGCAGCACACGCTCCCTCTATATATTCGTATTAGGAAGAATAGGTAGCCTAAGATGCATGCTCAATGTTATCTATCAACACTAAAAGGCGCATCCACAAGTTGGGTGCGCCTTTTAGTATTGATTATTATTTGGAGATTATCCTCCGAAATTGTCGTAGTGGATGTTTTCCGGATCTACGCCGAGCGAATCAAGCATCTTGTTCACGGCAGCGCTCATCGGGCCGGGTCCGCACATATAATATTCTATATCTTCAGGAGCCTCATGGTCTTTAAGATATGTGTCGTGAATTACCTGATGCACAAATCCCGGAGTATATTTCACGCCCGCAGCATCGGCGGCTGGGTCGGGACGGTCAAGTGCAAGGTGGAAATGGAAGTTGGAGAACTCTTTTTCCAACGCAAGGAAATCCTGTAGATAGAACACCTCATTAAGCGCACGGGCACCATAGAAATAATGCATTTCGCGGTCGTGACAATTCAGAGTGCGGGTCATATGCATGATTTGGGCACGTAATGGAGCCATACCGGCACCACCACCTATCCACATCATCTCTTTCTTAGAATCGAATATTGGGTGGAAGTCTCCGTAAGGACCGCTCATAAGCACCTTGTCACCGGGTTTGAGGGTGAATATGTAGCTTGATGCTATACCGGGCATCACATCCTGGAATCCTACTTCAGGTTTCGGTTTGAATGGAGGTGTGGCTATACGCACAGTAAGCATGAAGCGGTCGCCTTCGGCCGGATAGTTGGCCATTGAATATGCGCGCACGGTAGGTTCTTCGTTCTTACATTTTAATGAGAACAATCCGAATTTCTCCCAAGCTGGCAGATATTCGTCACCTATCATTGACTTGTCAATATCCTTGTCATAATCCATGCTGAATGCCGGTATCTTGATTTGGGCATACGAACCTGGAATGAAATCCATGTGCTGACCCGGAGGCAACGCCACAATGAACTCTTTTATGAATGTGGCCACATTGCGGTTGGAAACCACTGTGCATTCCCACTCCTTGATGTCAAGCACCGATGCGGGCACGCCTATCTGCATATCCTCTTTCACTTTCACTTGACAGGCCAAACGCCAATTGTCCTTGATCTCTTTGCGTGAGAAATGAACCATCTCTGTGGGTAATATGTTGCCGCCGCCTTCAAACACCTGCACCTTGCACTGGCCGCAGCTGCCTTTACCTCCGCAAGCAGAGGGCAGGAACACATTGCGGTCGGCCATGGTGCCGAGCAGAGCCTTGCCTGAATCGGCTTCTATCACAGTGTCATTGTTCATTGTGATTTTTACTTTGCCTGAATGTACCAGATAATGCTTGGCGATAAGCAACACTGCCACGAGTACCAGTGTTATCAGTAGAAACACGCCGACCCCGGCAATGAGGGTAAGTGTGGATGCGGATGAACTTAGTAGTATCATATTCATGGAATGTTAAAGTTTGATACCCAGGAAGCTCATGAATGCTATGCCCATGAGTGCCGTAAGTATGAATGTGATGCCTGTGCCGCGCAGAGGCTTGGGGATGTTGGAATAGGTGGCAAGACGCTCACGGATTGCTGCTATGGCCACGATTGCTATAAGCCAGCCTATACCCCAGCCTGCTCCTGCGCAGGTTGCGGTCCATACGCTTCCGAAACCGCGCTGCTGCATGAACAGAGAACCGCCGAGAATGGCGCAGTTCACAGCTATCAACGGCAGGAATATGCCCAACGAGGCGTAAAGCGATGGCGAATACTTCTCCACGGCCATCTCCACAAGTTGTGTCATCGAGGCTATCACGGCTATGAACATTATCAGTGACAGGAAGCTGAGATCCACTTCTGCATATTCCGGACCCAGCCAGGTGAGAGCCCCGGCTCTGAGTACATAAGTTTCAAGTAGATAGTTGATTGGCAGGGTGATGGTGAGCATGAATGTTACCGCTACGCCAAGTCCCAGTGCCGTTTTCACGTTCTTTGATACTGCCAAGAAAGAGCACATGCCCAGGAAGTAGGCAAATATCATGTTGTCAACGAATATTGACTTTATGAAAAGATTGAGATTTTCCATTTGTTAGTTTCCTTGGGTGTGACTATTAATTTTCCTGTAGGTCTTTGTTGCGTGAACGGTGCACCCATATTATGCATCCCACCACTATCAATGCCATGGGAGGCAGAATCATGAGTCCGTTGTTGACATATCCGTGGTCGTAGCACCATTGTGGTATCACTTGATATCCCAAAAGAGTGCCACTGCCGAGCAACTCACGGAAAAAGCCCACGATTATCAATATTATGGCATAACCGATACCGTTGCCCACTCCGTCAAGAAACGATGGCCAAGGTTTGTTTGCCATGGCAAAAGCCTCAAGACGACCCATGAGAATACAGTTGGTTATAATCAGACCTATGAACACTGACAGCTGTTTGCTCACATCGTAAGTATAGGCTTTGAGCAGCTGGTCTACTATCACCACAAGTCCGGCCACTACCACAAGCTGTACAATGATACGGATGTTGGTGGGAATGGTGTTGCGCAACAGTGAGATAATGACATTGCTGAACGCGAGCACCGCAATCACGGATATGCCCATTACTATTGCCGGTTCAAGCTTGGCTGTGACAGCGAGCACCGAGCAGATACCGAGTATCTGCACAATCACAGGATTGTTTTTTGAAAAGGGGTTGAGCATTACGCTCTTGTTACTTATCTTTTCGGCCATGGCTTATTGATTGCTGAGGTTGTGAAGAAATGTTTTGTAGGGGGTGATGCAGTTGGCAAACATTGCGCTCACACCTTTGGAGGTGATGGTGCCGCCGGATATTCCGTCAACATAATCTTCGCCTCCTGTGGGCTTCTGTCCTTTCTTTACCACTTCCACCGGCAGGAATGTGCCGTTGGGGGTCACGCTTTTGCCGTTGAACTGGTCGGAGAATGCCGGCTTCTCTATTTCGGCTCCGAGTCCGGGGGTTTCACCCTGATGTGCGAAGTAGGCACCGTAGATGGTTGAGCCGTCTGCATCAAACGACACATATCCCCATATCGGGCCCCAAAGTCCTGCTCCGTACATTGGTAGAATATACTTTACAGAGCCGTCTGCAAGGGTGCATTCATATACGGGAAGTTGACGTTCCGATTCAGGTTGTTTGGCCTGTTGGGCTACATCCACGGTAAATGCGTCACCGGAAATCTCTTCTCCGGATGCATTGACTATGAATGTGCGGGTCACATATTTTTCGTAATCAGAGATTATGTTTTGTTTGTCGGGCGACAGATGCACGGATGCCAATATCTGACGCATCTTGTCGGCGTCTATGTTGGCTTGCTGACGATCGCGCAACGATAAGGAGGTGAGGGCCAAGGCCGACCCTACTACCAGCACCAGCACTATTATATATATGGTGGTGTAAATATTTGATTGCTTGTTCATGATCAGTGTGGAGTGGATGGTTATTCTACTTTGGCTTTCAGTCGGCGCATACGACGGTTGACATTGGCCTGAACCACGCAGTAGTCAATAAGCGGTGCAAGGGCGTTGCCAAGCAGCACTGCGAGCATGGCGCCTTCAGGATAGCCGTTGTTGTACACACGGATCAGCACCGCCATGATTCCTACAAGGGCACCGTAGATGTATTTGCCTGTGCCTGTGCGGGCTGCGGTGACAGGGTCGGTGGCCATGAACACGGCTGCGAAAGCAAATCCACCGTAGCACAGCTGGCTCACCGGTGACAGGTACGATGCGGGGTAGGTGGGGGTGGCGCAAAGATTGGCTATCCAGCCCATCAGAAGTCCACCGAGTGCCACGGATACTATTATGCGCCAGTTGGCAATGCCGGTGAACAGTAATATGGCTGCTCCGATGCACACACACAATGTGGAGGTTTCTCCGAACGAACCGGGTATCAGACCCACGAATGCCTGCCATGTGGAAATGGCGTTTCCTGCAAGGTCGGTTAGATGAAGCTCTCCGGCTGTCTGTGTGGCTATTTGGCCGAGTGGTGTTGCTCCGGAGAATCCGTCGGGAGCCTGGGCACCGAGACCGAATATTTTGGATGTGGCCACGAACACGTGGTCACCGCTCATCTGTGCCGGATAAGCGAAAAACAAGAATGCGCGGGTCACGAGTGCCACATTGAAAATGTTGTAGCCTGTGCCTCCGAACACTTCCTTGACAAATATCACAGAGAAAGCTGTGGCTACTGCAATCATCCAAAGCGGTGTTTCTATGGGGCATATAAGCGGAATCAGAATGCCGGTCACAAGAAAACCTTCCTGGATCTCTTCGTGGCGCAACTGCGCGATGACAAATTCAATTCCGAGTCCCACCACATAGGTCACTACTACAGTGGGGAGAATGGCAAGGAATCCGTAGGCCATTATTGACCAGAATGGAAATTCGGTGGCACCACCGGCCAATAGATTCTGATAACCGGTGTTGTACATGCCGAAAAAGAAGCAGGGCATCAATGCGAGTACCACTAATATCATCACGCGCTTGGAATCAAGGCTGTCGTGGATATGTACGCCTGATTGCGAAGTGGACTCCGGTGTGTAAAGAAACGTCTCAAACCCTTCAAACACCGACTGGAGCGATTGGAGCTTGCCGCCGGGCATGAAATGCGGTTTTATACGGTTCAGATATTTTCGTAACATAGATATAGGGGGATGTATGGTTATTCAAGCTCTTTGCGCATATAGTCAAGTCCTTCGCGCACTATTTTCTGAAGCTCCAGTTTGGAGGGGTCAACGTATTCGCATAAGGCGAAATCGGCAGGGGTGACTTCATAGATGCCAAGCTGCTCCATTTTGTCAATGTCGCGAGACAGGATGGCTTTGATAAGATATTCAGGAAGAATATCCATGGGCAGAACCTTGTCGTACTGTTCTGACATGATCATGGCTCTGCGACCACCGAGAATTCTGGCGTCCGGAGTGAATCTTTTTCCCGGAAGCAAGGCCGACAGGAATGAGCGGTTGACGCTCATTTTCGATGGACTCATAGAGGCCCATCCCATAAATTCGGCTACGTCGTCGCCTTCGGGTATCACTGTAACCTGCTCGTAAGGGTAATGTAAATATCCTTCGGAGCCTGCATTTGTTCCGGTAAGAACATTGCCGGCTATTATGCGGCGGTGACTGTCGCTGTTTTTTATGTTTTCGTCCAGCAGTGTGCTTAATTTTGCGCCTGCGCAGGTGTTTATATAGCGAGGTGCTTTCACTTCCGATCCGGTTATGGCCACAGTGCATTGCCAGTTGACTTTTCCGGTCAGTATCAGTTCGCCTATGCGGGCGAGTGTCACTGCGTCAAGGAGCAATACGCTTTCGCCTTTGCTTATCGGTGCAAGATTTGCTGCTTGTATGCTTGGCAGTGATGCAGGGTGCGGGCCGGATACTTCAACGTGCTCCACATTGCCCGGTACAGGGACATTGCTTCCGGGGCGTGTGCTGTAAAATATTTTTCCTGATGTGAGTTTTCCAAGAGCTTCTGCTCCGGCTGTCAATTCTTTTTCTTTGCCTGAAAGCAGGATGTCGTGGTCGGGTGCGAGCGGAGCGTTGTTGAACGCACTTACAAACACGTTGGTTGGGATGATGTCGGCTTTGGGCACTATGGCATACGGAAGCTGGCGCATCATGACCCACAGTCCGCTTTCCTGAAGCAGCATGCGGATGGCCTCGGCATTGCCTTTGCGAGCCTTGTCGGTGTCGTATGCTACGGCTGATTGTTCTTTGTCGGCTTCAACGACTACACGTATTATGCGACGGCGCTCACCTCGTTCCACTTTTGAGACTTTGCCACACATGGGCGATGTGATGTGTACGTTGGTGCTGTTCTTGTCACATAGCAGGGGAGAACCAATCAGTACATTGTCGCCTTCCTTAACGGTGAGTTTGGGTACAAATCCAGGGAAATCCAGCGGCTCCACCGCTGCTGAGTGTGCAGGGCAACCGGTAATGGCGCTATTGGCTACGGCTCCTTGCAATTTGAGATCAAGTCCACGCTTGATGTGAATGGATGTTGACATCTATCGATAAATGCTTAATGAAGATTGCGATAATGGTGTGAATTATTTAGACCACAAAGTTACCCATAATATTTTAAATTTTTAAATATAGTGCTAAAAAAACAATATTTGTGGGCGTGCTGCAATACACACATTATTATATTATAGACGATGCGCTTTTCGTTATGTGGAAAAAGGGTTTGAGGTGTGGAATGCTTATGAAAAAAATACTAAAAAATGTAAAATACGTAAATTTGTATCGGAAATTTTGTGGGATAAAAACAATTCAATAATTTTGCAATAATCTTTGGACGTGTACCGGTAGCCTACCGGGCCATGAAAGAACTCACCGTGCTTTAAACCGGAATTTTTTTTAATAAACAAATCAATAACCAATTACAAAATTTTTTAATTCACATTTTTAATTATGGAAGCTCAAAAGCCCACTCAGCCCGCAGCTAAGGCTGCGGCAAAGAAACAAAGCAGCAATGTAGGCGGTATCAAAAACGCCTTCTTGGTAATCATCGCCTGCTTTATTGTAGCACTTTGCCTCTTTATGTTCTGGTTCGGCCACGAATCTCACTTTGAGGAAGGCCATCCTATTGACCTTTGGGGTACAATTTACAAAGGTGGTTTCATCGTGCCTATTCTTCAGACTTTGTTCCTTACCGTTATCGTGCTTTCTGTAGAGCGTTTCATCGCTATGCGCACTGCCAAAGGTAAAGGTAACATCACTAAATTCGTTGCCGGTGTGAAAGCTTGCCTCGCCAAGAACGACCTCGCCGGTGCACAGGCTCTTTGCTCTAAGCAGAAAGGTTCTGTAGCTGCTGTTGTTAGCGCTGCTCTCGTACGCTACGAAGAAATGGACAAGAACACAGTTCTCTCTAAAGAGCAGAAAATCGCTACTCTTCAGAAAGAAGTAGAAGAAGCTACCGCTCTTGAAATGCCCGCTCTTCAGCAGAATCTTCCCATCGTTGCTACCATGACCACTCTCGGTACTCTCGTTGGTCTTCTCGGTACTGTGATGGGTATGATCAAATCATTCCAGGCTTTGGCTCAGTCCGGTGCTCCTGACTCAACTGAACTTTCTACCGGTATCTCTGAGGCTCTTATCAACACTGCCTTCGGTATCGCAACCGGTGCATTTGCTGTAATCTCCTACAACTTCTACACCAACAAGATCGATAACCTTACTTACGCTATCGACGAAATCGGTTTCTCGATTGTACAGACATTCGCAGCTACTCACTAATCCCTGTTACAACATTAATTTAACCAATAATTTATTGAAGTAATATGGGAAAAGTAAAAATTAAAAGAAAGAGTACCCTCATCGACATGACCGCGATGAGTGACGTGACTGTTCTTTTGCTTACTTTCTTCATGTTGACCTCGACTTTCCTTCAGAAAGAACCTGTGACCGTATTGACTCCTTCTTCGGTGTCAGAGATCAAGGTTCCTACAGCCAACGTAGCACAAGTGCTTGTTAGCCCCGAAGGAAAGGTGTTCATCTCCATTTCCGGTGAAGCCGATCCCAATGTGGCCGGTGGTGAATGGGGTAGTGAACAAATCCGCAAGGAGATTCTTCGCAAAGCCGTGTCGAAGTACAATGAGCTTCATCCCGGTAAGAAAGTAAACCTCACAGAGAAAGATGTAGATGTGTTCTCCAAACTCGGTAGCTTCGGTGTACCGTTTCAGGCACTTCCTTCATTCTTGAGAATGTCACAGACCGAGCAGGACAAAGTGATCACCGATATGAAACGCAGCGATGTTGGAATTCCTATCGATGACAACAAAGACCTGAGCAAGCTCAATGAGTTTCAAATCTGGATGCGTGCCATCTATGATAGCGGAAACGAAAATCTTACATCAGCCATGAAGAAGGGTGAAGGTATTGCAGTGAAAGCTGACAAGGACACTCCTTACAGCACTGTACAGCATGTACTTGACAATCTTCAGACTCTTAAGATGAACCGTTTCAGCTTGATGACCGCACTTAAAACAGAGAATGACTAATTATGGCACAGATAGAACAATCAGATAAGGGCAAAAAGAAGAAAGGCGCCCAGAAAAAGATGTCAATCCACGTGGACTTTACTCCTATGGTGGATATGAACATGCTTCTGATTACATTCTTCATGCTTTGTACCACAATGATCAAGAGTCAGACTCTGCAAATCACCCTCCCGACCAATGAGAAGGTGGACCAGACTGAAATGAACAAGGCAAAAGAATCAGAAGCCATTACCATGATCGTTACAACTGAGCGTGATGCCGAAGGCAACATCAAGAAGGACGAGAACGGTAAACCTAAAAACATTGTATATTTCTACGCCGGTAAGCCTCAGTTGGTAGGCGATGCTGCTTCAGGAGCCATTGATGACTCTAACTTGGAGCAAGCTGAATTCCTTGGCAACGAGGAAGGTGCTGCGCGCGGAATTCGTAAAATTCTCCACAACCGCAATAAGCAGGTGCTTGAGAAGATCGACAAGCTTAAAGCTCAATGGCGTAATAAAGAGTTTTCTACCAACAAGGATATGAATGACTCTATTTATCAGGCCAAGGCTAAAGAGGTTCGTAACGACTCTACTCTCACTCGTCCCGTTGTGGTGATCAAAGCTACTCCCGAGGCTTCTTGGGAAAGCCTGATCGGAGCACTTGATGAAATGCAGATCAATCAGATTTCACGTTATCAAATTGATAACATGAATCATATGGATACATTGATGATTGAGGCTTTCAAGCGCAAAAATAATCGCTAATTGATGTTAGATATATATTAATCATTAAAACCTAAAGAAAATGGCAAAAGATGTAGATCTTTCATCAAAAGAATGGTGCGATATAGTATTTGAGGGTAAAAACCAAGAATATGGCGCATATGAAATGCGTGCTAAATCGGTTTCTCGTCACAACAAGGCAATGATTGTTATTGTTTTCGTGATGATAATCGTGTTTGCGCTTGCATTTCTTGTAAACACTGTGATTAAATCTGTGGATGCTCGCCCCACTGACGAAACCGAACAGGCTTTGGTGGAAATGGCCACTGAGGAAGTGGAGGAAGAGGCTCCCGAGGAGGAACCCCAGCGTATTGAGGAGCAACAGCCCGAAGTGGTTAAGGAAGAACTGCTGAACACTGTGAAGCTCACCGAAATTGCTATCGTTGATGACAACGAAGTAAAAGAGGAAATCAAGAGCCAGGATGAACTCCGTGAAACTGAAACCGCTGTAGGTAAGCAAAACGAGGACCGTGGTGTGGATGATATCATCAACGCCCAGGAACACAAGGATGTGGTTGTGGTTGAGGAAAAGAAACCTGAACCAGTTGACGACAACAAGGTGTTTGAATCGGTTGAGCAGAACCCGCAGTTCCCCGGTGGTGATGCCGCTCTTCTGAAATATGTGAGCGAGAACATCCGCTATCCGAGTGTGGCTCAGGAAAACAATATCCAGGGTCGTGTGGTAGTTCAGTTCGTTGTGACCAAAACCGGTAGCATCGGTCAGGTTAAGGTGGTTCGTTCCAAGGACCCCGATCTTGACAAAGAGGCTGTGCGCGTGGTGAAGACTCTTCCCAAATTCGTGCCCGGTAAGATGAACGGTCATGCGGTGAATGTGTGGTACACATTGCCTATCACATTCCGCTTGCAGGGTGTATAATCAATAGTTTTTGAATATATCCTATATTTACCGGGGACGCATGTGCGTCCCCGGTATTTTTATGTTTCAATATAAATTAATATCATGAAAGAGATGGTCAAGAATAGCCGTGTGGAGGTGGTGGATGCTTTGCGCGGATTTGCGGTTATGGCTATTTTACTGGTTCATAATTTGGAGCATTTTATTTTTCCTGTTTACCCTGTTGAATCAGCTGAGTGGCTAAGTGTGTTGGATCAGGGGGTGTTTAATGTTGTGTTCAGTCTTTTTGCCGGAAAGGCTTATGCTATATTTGCTATGCTGTTTGGGTTTACTTTTTTTGTTCAATCGGATAATCAAAGGTTGCGTGGCAGGGACTTTGGTTATCGGTTCTTGTGGCGTATTGTTTTGCTATTGGTTTTTGCTACTGTTAATGCTGCATTTTTTCCTGCGGGAGATGTGCTGCTGTTGTTTGCGGTGGTTGGTGTTGTGCTGTTTTTTGCGCGTAATTGGAGCAATAAGGCATTGTTGACGGTTGCTGTGCTGTTGCTTTTGCAGCCTATGGAATGGGGATGGTTTGTTGCAAATATGATTGATCCTACATGTGGTTTGCCTGATTTGGGAGTTGGTGAGATGTATGCAAATGTGGCAGAATACACTAAGAATGGCAGTTTTTGTGATTTTATTTTGGGGAATATCACCTTGGGGCAAAAGGCAAGTTTTCTGTGGGCTGTCAATGCGGGACGTTTGGTGCAGACTGCCGGGCTGTTTCTTCTTGGTTTTTATATCGGCAGAAAGCGATTGTTTATTGCTGATGCGGAGAATATGCGTATATGGGTGACTATACTTGCTGTTTCGGCTGTTGTTTTCGCTCCGCTATATGTATTGAGGGAGCAGGCGATGAATGGTGGTGCCATTGTTCAGCACACTGTGGGCACGGTGTTTGGAATGTGGCTTAATCTGGCTTTTATGCTGGTGCTTGTGTCGTCGTTTGTGCTTCTTTATCAGAGGAGGCGGTTTTGTGAGCTGATTGGTGATTTGAGGTATTATGGTAGGATGAGTTTGACGAATTATATTTCGCAGTCTGTTATAGGTGCTATTATTTATTTTCCTTTCGGTTTGTATTTTGCTCCTTATTGCGGTTACACTGTTAGTTTGCTTATTGGTGTATTTGTGTTTTTATTGCAGGTCAGGTTCTGCAAATGGTGGCTGTGCGAGCATAGGCAGGGGCCGTTGGAACATATTTGGCATAAGTGGACGTGGATAGGAGTCAAAAAGGATTGATAATTAAGTAATAAAGGCGCGCCTATTGGCGCGCCTTTATGTTGTTTATGAGGGGTTGTTTGTTATTCGGAAACAACTTCAAAAGGAATTGTAACAGATACTTCCTTGTGGAATTTGATAGTGGCGTTGTATTTGCCTACTTCTTTTACTGATTCCACGGTGATGAGTTTGCGGTCAACATTGTGTCCGAGTTTCTCAAGGGCTTCGGCGATCTGGATGCTGTTGACAGAACCAAAGATTGTGCCGGTGGCGCTTGTCTTAGCACCGATGGTGAGTTCTACGCCCTGAAGTGCAGTGGCTGCTGCTTCGGCGTCGGCTTTGATTTTAGCGAGCTTGTGGGCGCGCTGACGCTGGTTCTCAGCAAGAACTTTAAGTGCAGATTCGGTTGCAATAACGGCTTTGCCGAAGGGGATGAGATAGTTGCGGCCGTAGCCCGACTTAACTTCAACCACGTCGTCTTTGTAGCCGAGGTTGGCTATATCTTCTTTAAGAATGATTTTCATAATTACTTGGATAGTTAAGAGTGTGGGTGAATTTATTTCATCAAGTCGGTAACGTAGGGCAGGAGTGCGAGGTGACGAGCACGCTTCACGGCCTGGGCTACACGACGCTGGAATTTGAGCGAGGTGCCAGTGATACGGCGGGGAAGAATCTTGCCTTGCTCGTTAAGGAACTTTTTGAGGAATTCAGGATCCTTGTAATCAATATACTTGATACCGCTTCTTTTGAAACGGCAGTATTTTTTCTTTTTTACATCAACCGACAGGGGGGTGAGATAGCGGATTTCAGATTGAGTTGTTGCCATGTCTTAGTTCTCCTTTACTTCTACTTCAACATCTTCTTTAGCTGTGGCTTTGGCGCCTTTGAGGCTGCGACGCTTGGCGGCGTATTCGGCAGCGTACTTGTCCAAACGGAATGTGAGGAAGCGGAGCACGCGCTCGTCGCGACGGAAAGCGGTTTCAAGCTTTTTGACAATGGTGGGTTCGCCTTCAAACTCTACCAGGGTGTAGAAGCCTGTGGTTTTTTTCTGGATGGGGTAGGCGAGTTTGCGCAGGCCCCAGTTTTCTTCGTTCACGATGGTGGCACCGTTGTCGGCGAGAACCTTGGTGAACTTTTCTACCGCTTCCTTCATCTGATCGTCAGACAAAACGGGAGTTAAAATGAAAACGGTTTCGTACTTCATGACGGTTTGTAATTGTTATTAATTGGTTTGTTGTTTATTGTGCTTCCGGCTTAATTGCCAAAAAGCGCTGCAAAGGTAATGATAATCTTTGAATTGCGCAATATGTTTGTGTGAATTTGGAAGATGTTTACGTTGGGTTGTAGTGGCTTTGATGATTTTGTGATAGTATATTAGGTGTTTTTTTGGAAGGATAGTGGGGATATGGCTGTTTTATAGACTTAAGAGGCTGCATGACTTTTGTGTCATGCAGCCTCTCGGTGTTTTTGTCAATGTGAGTCAGTTGGCGATGAATCCGGCCAGTTGTGGCTTGCCTGATGGCAAGTGGGTGTAGGCTCTTGCGAACTGTTTCAGGAATGCAATGGTTTTGTCGCTTGGCCCTGCATGTTGTGTGGCGGATTGTTTTGCTGACACCGATGGTGATTTTGGGGTAGAGGTTTTGTGCATAGGCAAATGTTGTTTTGTTGGTTATGCTGTTGTTAAAACGCGGGATGTTGAATGTTATTGTGTGTTGGGTTTGGAAAAAGAATCGGATTTTGAGGCAACGAGGTTTTATGAAAATATTGTGTGATGGAATGCTAAAAATGACAAAAAAACAGATAGGGTATTGCATAAGGGGTAAAGTTGTTTTATCTTTGTGAATCATTAGCGCTTTGTGGCGTAAATGAAAAAGACACGTTATTAAGTATAAAACTAATCTGAACTGCCTATAGAATACTGCTACTCTAATATATATGATAATAGTAATGCAGAATAAGAACAAGCTGACTGACGATAAGTTGGTTTCGGC
>CAMWXV010000037.1 GCA_947178305.1 uncultured Porphyromonadaceae bacterium
TTCCTGACCGGAGACTTCAACGTGGATCAAACCCACCAAAGCTACAAAGCATTGACAAGCAGCGGAGCGCTTGCCGACAGCTATCTCACAGCTAAAATTGTATATGCACTAAACGGCACATTCAACGACTACTCCACAACCAGCTTCTCAACCTCAAGAATAGACCATATATTTGTATCACCCAACGTGACTGTGGATAAATACGGTGTGCTCACTGACACTTACCGCACCCCAGATCCGAATGGCAAACCGTTGTACACCGAGAATGCACTGGAAGAGATATCAATCATACCACACAAAGCCCGCACACCGTCTGACCATTTTCCGATAGCGATCCGCGCACGCTTTTAGCCATAGTTTTTTTGCACTTTTGAATCAAAAAAGTGCAAAAACTGTGACAGATTAGCACCAATTTATTATATTTTTTGTAAATTTGCAGCCTGCAATTACGGAACTGACCTTCCTTGCAGATAGTTTTACTATTATCAGTCGCTTAACAATGAAGCCATTACAAGCTAAACTTTCACAGTACACAGCCCCGCAGGAGGCAAAAGCAGCCGGTATTTATCCATATTTCCGCGCAATTTCGTCAGAACAAGATCCAGAAGTAATTATTGACGGCCAAAAGGTATTGATGTTCGGTTCGAACTGTTACACCGGTCTCGTCAATGACCCCCGCATCAAAGAAGCAGCCATAGAGGCTACAAAAAAATATGGTACAGGATGTGCAGGATCTCCATTCCTGAATGGCACCTTGGATCTTCACAAAGAACTTGAAGCTCGCTTGGCCGAATACATGGGCAAAGAAGACGTGATGATTTACAGCACAGGATTCGGTGTGAATCTTGGTGTGGTATCATCTCTCACCGGTCGTGAAGATTATATATTGTGGGATGAACAAGACCACGCATCCATAATTGAGGGTCGTCGCTTGTCGTTTTCACAATCATTGAAATACAAGCACAACGACATGGCTTCACTTGAGAAACAGTTACAGAAATGTGACCCTGATAAAGTGAAGCTGATAGTAACCGATGGCGTATTCTCAATGGAAGGTGATGTAGCTGACGTGAAAACCATCACAGAACTTGCCAAGAAATACAACGCCAACGTGATGGTGGACGAAGCCCACGGCATAGGCGTATTTGGCCCCGGTGGCCGCGGTGTATGTCATCACTATGGCGTGGCCGATGATGTGGACTTGATTATGGGTACATTCTCAAAATCGTTTGCTTCATTAGGCGGATTCATAGCCACCGATAAAGAAATCACCAACTTCCTGCGTCACCATTCTCGCTCCTACATATTCACAGCAAGTATCACACCGGCTTCCACTGCAGCTGCACTCAAAGCCATGGAAATCATGGAAAAAGAGCCGGAGATACAAGAGAACTTATGGAAGGTGACCAACAGAGCTTTAGACGGTTTCCGTGCCGCAGGATTTGAAATCGGCAATACCTCAACTCCTATTATACCTCTATTTATCCGCGATAACAATAAAACATTTGCCATAACCACCGAACTCCTTCACGAAGGAATATTCGTGAATCCTGTAGTATCACCGGCTGTGGCTCCTCAAGACACATTGATCCGCTTCAGCCTTATGGCCACACACACACCGGAGCAAGTGGACTACGCTCTTGACAAAATCACCAAAGTGTTCAAGAAATACGAAGTTATCCAATAATTCGGATACAACCTCAAAAAAATAGCGGACGCTAAGCGCCCGCTATTTTTTTGTATATAACACGATACGTCAACTATTTTCCTTTGATATGATCTCGCGTATTTTTGCCGTGGCAGCATCAATCACACCAACAAGTTTGGACACTTCTTCCGCCCGCACCTTATTGGCCTGAAGCTCTACAAGATCAGCCACTAACTGCTCTATCTCATGCATAGAGTGTTGGGCAAAATCCACCTTTTCGTGCGCAAGCACACGCTTTATCAATGTTTTTTCTTTCTTGTCTTTGAACATAGTGTTTTTTTTAGATGTTTGAGTTATATACCACAAACACCTGTCAAATCCATTATGTTCAGCGACAACGCATCGCTTGACTCCGAATTATATCCACTGTAGATGTATCAGATGCAAACACCGAATACCATCCCTGAGGTTCATGAGCCGGATCTGTAACATACGGACAGCCGGGCTTCCAATCTCGCGACTGCGGCTGAACTTCGCCACCCCAACCCCAAAAATTCACTCCGGCTACTTTGCCTTGTGGCACAAGCTCAAGTATGGCTCTGTAAAAAGCATCCCGACCGGCAGAATCATCACCTCCGTTGAGAGATTGTCCAGTACGCGGATATCCAAATTCCTCAATAACAAGTGGTTTGTGAAGTGATACCAAGGAGTCAACATGCTCTTGCAAATACTCCATTGCTAAATCAATAGCACGTTGCGCACCCGATGTCAATTCCGGTTCTGTGACCCAACGCCAATTGAACGGCCATATGTGAATAACAGCATAGTCTATCGTAGGAAGAGCATGAATACGTTTCCACAAATCAATATCCACCTCACAGCCATATTTACCTTCACTGCCAGTGGATATCAGATGGTTGGAATCAATCTGCCTGATAGCCTCGGATGTGAGCTTAATATATTGATACAATGCCTCTTTACCTTGCTGACTGAAAGCGCGCGGCTCGTTACATATTTGCCAGGCCATGATAGCGGGAGACTGGCTATATGGAACCCCCGAAATAGAATTTACACGCGAAACAATATTGCGGGCATGATTCACAGCCAACTCCACAGCTTGCGGAGAAAGCACAAAATCCTTCACATGGCTCACATACTCTTTGTAGCCATCTATACCTGGCACCGGTGCTACCCCATGACCGGTCCATTGTAGATAAGAGCCATAACCACCGCTCCACTCCCAAGCATTGTTGAGATAAACAACGGCTTTCATATCACGTTTTTCAAGCTCCACAATCAGTCTGTCAAGACCTACCAGTTGTGTTGTATCATAAACCCCGGGAGCTGTCTGCAACACCGGGCTTACATGGTGAGGGGCATCAGCGGGTGCATCAGCACCAGCCATAACTCGCAGATTGCGAACTCCGATAGAATCAAGATAATCAAGTTCACGCCGCAACCGAGATAGATCTCCGGACGGACTTGGCGATGCAAGTACCGGAGCATACCACATATTTGTTCCGACAAACCTGTAAACAGAATCGCCCAGGGAGAAATCTCCCTTGGGCGATATTTTAACGAATCCGCTCTGTGCTGCTGAGCAAAGAGCCACAGCTGCGGTAGCAAGCATAAGCAATAAACGCATTATTTAAACACGTATTGCTGGGATATGGACTCATTGTTATGAACACGACGAATAGTGTCGGCAAAAAGTCCGGCCACAGAAAGAACAGTGGCTTTTTTACAATCCTTGCTAAACGGAATACTGTTCGTAAATATTATTTCCTGCATACCGGAATTATCAACACGCTCTGAGGCGGGATCGCTCATAATGGCATGAGAGGCAAGCGCACGAACACTCTTGGCACCTTCAGCCATCATCAAATCGGCAGCCTTGGTGATAGTACCGGCTGTGTCAACCATATCGTCAACAAGAATCACATTCTTGTCTTTGACATCACCGATCACAGTCATTGACTCAACAACATTGGCCTTGGCACGATGCTTGTGGCACAGTACGAGAGGAACATTGAGGAATTTAGCATAGCTATTGGCTCGTTTGGCACCACCGACATCAGGTGTTGCCACACACATATTCTCAAGGTTAAGACTGTGGATATACGGAATGAACACAGAAGAAGCATAGAGATGATCCACAGGCACATCAAAGAAGCCTTGAATTTGATCGGCATGCAAATCCATAGTTATCACACGGTCAACACCGGCTGCTGTGAGCATGTCAGCAACAAGTTTTGCAGCAATGGAAACACGTGGTTTGTCCTTACGGTCCTGGCGAGCCCATCCGAAATACGGAATTACGGCTGCAACAGAATAGGCTGAGGCACGCTTGGCGGCATCAATCATGAGCAGAAGCTCCATAAGGTTATCAGTGGTTGGGAATGTGGATTGTACGAGATACACCTCGCAACCACGCACAGTTTCTTCAAACGACACTTCAAATTCGCCGTCAGCAAAATGCTGTACATTCATTTTACCGAGCTCGATGCCGAGATGTTTACAAATTTCTTCGCCCATATAGCGCGACTTGGTGCCGGCGAAAACCTTGATGGGATGAATTGATGATTGCATAACTGGAAGTACTTCAGTAAGTGGGTTAAATTTGATGCAAAGTTACTACTTTTTTGTATAGTAACGCATCACCCGAGGGTGATTTTTTTCTACAGTTGCATTTTATAGACTACCGCACCATAAGCCGGAACAACAAGACTCAAAAGAACATCAGGAGAAACTGTAATATCAACCGACGTTCCGGAAAGCAAGTCTGTGGCCTGCTTATTTCCGGGCTTCAAACCAAGGAATTCAAAAGCATGTTCCGGGATATTGACACAAACATCCGATTCCGCATCGCTGAAATTGGCAACAACAATAATCAAATCATTTTCGTGACAACGGAGAAATGCGTAATGACTATGAGGGTTAAATCCGGAAGTGTGGAAGTTGACATACATAAGATCATAAAATTGACCACATGTCACTGCCGGCTCCTTGCAGCACACATCCAGAATAGCCTGGTACTGCTGACGGAGTTGTCGTTGTGGAACAGAAAGACGAGTAAGAGCCGGACGTCCGGCTGCTCCAAGCCAACGCTGTATGGTAGGAATATTACAATAGTCAAATATTGTGGTACGCCCATCATCACCGGAAAAACCTGTAGCGCCGGCGGCGCGCTCGCCGAACTCCTGTCCTCCATAAATCATCACAGCTCCGGTACCGATCATTGCGCTTACCACCATCGCCGGAATAGCCTTTTGCGGATTGCCGGCAAATTCCGGCGATGCAATTCGCTGCTCGTCATGATTCTCAAGAAAATTAAGCATATGCGAACCGATACCGTCAATTCGCTGCCAGCATGAGGTGATTTGAGCCGCGGAGACATGCCCTCCCACTATGCCTCGCAAAGTATCGTATAGATTAACCTTGTCGTACAGATAGTCAAAACCTCCGAAATGTATGAACGGCCTATAGAGATTGACATCATAAATCTCAGCAATAAACTGCACCTGCGGGTGTTTGGCCTTTACATCAGCAATAGCCCAGTGCCAAAAATCAAGAGGCACCATATGAGCCATGTCACATCGGAAAGCATCAACACCCTTGTCGGCCCAATAATGCAATATATGAAGCATCTTGTGCCAGGTATCAGGTATGGGGTGAAAATGCTGTGAATGATCCCAAGGATCAACACCATAGTTAAGCTTCACTGTCTCATACCAATCATTCACCCCTGGAAAAGCCGTAAAGCAGTCGTTGCCCGATGCTTTGGCCGGAAATTCCACATACTTATCAACTCCGGATCCGAGATCTATAGATGGAGCAAATTGCTGATTGGTGATATATATGAAATTATTTGAGGGTTTGAATCCGTATGTACAATCATCATCAGCACCGAGATCACGAGCATTTCCAGGTGCCACATCGCTATGATAACAGCGAGCCACATGATTGGGAACGAAATCAATAACCACCTTCATACCCTGGTCATGAATACGCTTTACCACAGCCTCGAACTCACACATTCTGTTGGGCACATCCTCAGCCAAATCCGGATCAATATCATAATAATCCTTAATAGCATATGGCGACCCTGCCTTGCCCTTGACCACATGGTGGTTATCAGGCTTGATGCCATATTTTGAATAATCTGTGCAATGCGCATGCTCAATTACGCCTGTAAGCCATATATGAGTGGTGCCAAGCTCTTTGATAGCTTTGATCACCGGAGGTGTGATATAATTCAACTTTCCTGAACCGTTTTGCTCGATAGAACCATCAAACACAGGTTCGGACACACGGTTGGTATAAAGACGAGGCAGAAGCTGATAAATAACAGGTTTTTGCTCAGTTTGCATGGCGTAGAATTAAAAGTTACACCACAAAAGTACAAATAAGAGAGAGTAGAGCAAAATAAAGCACGCTTTAATTTCAGCGCTGATGAGCCGGAGCCTTCATGACAAGGTCAAAAGCTCAAACAGATTGCACAAATGTTCAGCGCATATATATTGAACGCTTGCGTGGACGGAATCCGAGTGATATCAAAGTGCGCATTGTTTCAAGATACCCGCTCTTATAAACCTTTTCAATTTCTTTTAGATTGAACACCTGATAGCGAGCAATAGCATCTGTATGGACAGCAATATCACACATCATCAAATCGTTAGCGCAATTAGTCTTGGCCATAAGCTCATACGAACGCAAAGCCACCCCAATAAGATTGTTTTGGTTTGTGGGTCCAGAGGTAAGCGGAGAACAATTGACACCTATAAGCACCCTACACTGTTTTCGTATAGCCCAAGCCGGAAGATTATGGAGCACACCACCATCCACATAGCGGGTACCGTTGATCTCCACCGGCTTGAACACAATAGGCAAGCTACACGAAGCACTCACCGCTGTAACTATGTCGCCTGTAGAAAATGCCACCGGCTTGCCGCGATCAAAATCAGTGACCCCGACAACCGTAGGTATGGGCAGATCCTCAAGATTAGAGTACACAATATTCTCACGCAAAAGCTTACAGAAACCCTCCATGCGCATAAGACCGGATGTGGGAGTGGTCAACTCACACAGTTGCTTGAAAGATTGCTGCTTGAAGAGATCAACAATATCCTCGGGTTTGAATCCTGACGAATACAACACAGCGGCAACAGACCCCGCACTGACACCCGCCACAATATCAGGTTTTATACCCACTTCCGCAAGAGCCTTCAACGCTCCGGCATGAGCAAATCCGCGAGCACCGCCGCCACTTAGCGCCAAACCGATATGATAAGGAGGTTTACGTTTGAACCCGAACATAAGTTTTACACTGAATTGTCAATAATTGTTTTAATTGATAACACAAAAGTATGAGAAATGTTTGAGTAAGCAACCAAAAGGTATGATTTTTTTGAAATAAAACACGTTAAAAATTGGGATTGTGTAGATAAATTGCTAATTTTGTGCGCTTTTTACTATAAGCAAAAGACTTTTACAGAAAACAAAAACATAACATGTTAAATCCAATCAAAAAAACCATCGAACTGCCTGATGGTCGCACCATCACGCTGGAAACGGGCAAACTCGCCAAGCAGGCCGATGGAGCGGTAGAGCTGCGCATGGGCAACACAATGCTCCTTGCCACAGTAGTTTCGGCCAAGGAGGCCGGCGAAGGAGTAGACTTCATGCCCCTTCAAGTTGAATACAAAGAAAAATTCTCTTCATTCGGACGCTTTCCTGGCGGTTTTCTGAAACGTGAAGGCCGCGCCTCGGACTACGAAATTCTCACAGCGCGTCTTGTGGACCGTGTGTTGCGTCCGTTGTTCCCCGACAATTATCACGCTGACACATTTGTCAACATCACACTATACTCCACCGATGGTGAAGACATTCCCGATGCATTGGCAGGTCTTGCCGCATCAGCAGCCATCGCAGTGAGCGACATACCTTTCAACGGCCCCATATCTGAAGTTCGTGTGGCTCGTGTGAACGGAGAATTCGTGATAAACCCCAACTTTGACCAGCTCAAGAATGCCGACATGGAACTCATGGTAGGTGCCACCTACGACAACATCATGATGGTGGAAGGCGAAATGGACGAAGTTTCGGAAACAGACCTTCTCAACGCACTCAAAGCCGCCCATGAAGCCATCAAGGTTCAATGCAAAGCTCAGATAGAATTTGCAGAAGCAGCCGGCGCCACCGTTAAACGCGAATACTGCCATGAGGTAAACGACGAAGCTCTGCGTCAGGACGTTCACGACAAGTGCTACGACAAAGCCTACGCCATTGCCAAGAAAGGATGTGCCGACAAACATTGGCGCAACGACAGCTTCGCCGCTGTTTGCGAAGAGTACCTTGAATCGCTCCTCGAAGAGGAACGCGACGAAAAAACTCCGCTCGTAAAGCGCTACTACCACGATGTAGAAAAAGAAGCCATGCGCCGTTGCGTACTTGACGAGGGCATCCGCCTTGACGGTCGCAAAACCACCGAGATACGCCCCATTTGGGCCGAAGTGGACTACATACCCGGACCTCACGGATCTGCAGTGTTCACTCGCGGTGAAACACAATCACTCTCTACTGTAACCCTCGGCACCAAACTTGACGAGAAAATCGTGGATGATGTGATCAACCAAGGTCGCGAACGCTTCCTACTTCATTACAACTTCCCTCCTTTCTCCACAGGCGAAGCCAAACCAGTGCGCGGTGTAGGCCGTCGCGAAATCGGTCATGGCAACTTGGCTCATCGCGCACTGAAACGTATGTTCCCCGATGACTTCCCTTACGTATGCCGTGTGGTAAGTGACATCCTGGAGAGCAACGGCTCATCATCAATGGCCACAGTTTGCGCAGGTACACTTGCCCTTCTTGATGCCGGTGTGAAGATGAAGAAGCCCGTCAGCGGTATCGCCATGGGTCTTATCAGCGACAACTCCAAATACGCCATACTCTCCGACATTCTCGGCGACGAAGACCACTTGGGCGACATGGACTTCAAAGTGACAGGAACCAAAGACGGTATCACCGCCACTCAGATGGATATAAAATGTGACGGATTGAGCTACGAAATCCTTGAACGCGCCCTTAACCAGGCTCGTGAAGGTCGTTTGCACATCCTTGATATAATCAATCAGACAATCCCTGCTCCACGCGAAGACTACAAACCTCACGTGCCCCGTATCGTGACCATGCTCATACCCAAAGAGCTTATCGGCGCAGTTATAGGCCCGGGCGGAAAAGTGATCCAAGGCATTCAGGAAGCCAGCGGAGCCACCGTATCCATAGACGAGATAGAAGATGGCGGATACATAGAAATAGCAGCCGCCAACAAACCTGCGATAGACAAGGCTCTGGAAATGATCAATGCCATTGTAGAACTCCCCGAAGAAGGCAAGGTATACAAAGGCAAAGTACGCTCGATTCTGGACTTCGGTGCATTCGTGGAATTCATGCCCAACCGTGACGGACTGTTGCACATAAGCGAAATCTCTTGGGAACGTCTTGACAACATGGAAGCATCCGGACTCAAAGAAGGCGACGAAGTGGAAGTGAAGCTTATTGAAATTGACAAAAAAACCGGTAAATACCGCTTGTCAATGCGCGCCTTACTCCCCAAACCCGAAGGATACGTAGAGCGCGAACGTGCACCACGAGGCGAACGTCCTCGCCGTGACGGAGACCGCCCACGTGGCCCTCGTCGTGAAGGGGATCGCCCTCGCCGCGACAATGGCGACCGTCCACGTCGTGACCACCACAACAACGACAACAACGCCGAGTAACAACCATCGGCATTGACAACCATAAAACAGGAAGCATCCCATCCGATGCTTCCTGTTTTTTTATACGAACCCATATTTGCAAAGAAAACCAAATAATAACTATCTTTGACTATCGCCTTAGACACTTTCGCTCGGCAATGCACAAATAAATTTGTCATTGCTCTCGCTTATTCGTATCTTTGCAAAAACGCAAACCATATACATCTATATACATGATCCTACGCTCCCTATTGGCCGCCACAGCGCTCATGGCCACCACAGCAACTTTTGCTCAAATCACGAAAGCACAGTACATAGCACCCGACACCAAAGAAGTGCGCTCTTTGGTATACAGCCCCGGCGACGAGGGTTCAAAACAGTATCGCATACCCGCTTTGGTAGTCACAAAGGACGGAGCTTTGCTTGCTGTGGCCGACAAACGCATAAACAACATCAATGACCTTCCTGGTAAGATTGACGTGGTAGCTCGTCGCTCCACCGATGGAGGTCTCACATGGGGACCACACATCATGATTGCCGAGCACGACAGCATTGGCGGTTATGGCGACCCTGCCGTAGTGGTAGACCGCAAAAGCGGTGAAATAATTGTGATTTCAACTCACGGCAACGGCCTATGGCAAACAACGCCCGGCCATATAAGCGTGTCACGTTCCACCGACAATGGTCTTACATGGCAACCGGCCGTGGATATCAACCCTCAGATACTGACCACCGACTCACTCGGCAAGCAACCGATAAAATGCTGTAGCGCATTCGCCACATCCGGACGTGCACTCCAGCTTAAAAACGGACGCATAATATTCGCTCTCATCACCCGCCAACCCGGCGTTGAGAACTTCCCCGTCTACGCCATTTACAGTGACGACAAAGGACGCACCTGGCACGTGAGCAAGAATCCGGCCACACTTGACGGCGACGAATCAAAAATAGTGGAATTGGCCGATGGCACCCTTCTGATGTCTATTCGCAACCGCTGGGGCTCAGGCCGACACAACGGCAAAAGAATATTTGCCACATCTCGCGACCACGGCAAAACATGGAGTGCGCCCGCACCAGGAGAATCACTGCACGCTGCTGCCTGCAACGGTTCCATAATAAGGTACACCCACGGAGGCAAAAACATATTACTGCATTCACTCCCCGCTCCGGGAAAATACCGTGAGGATATAACCGTTTACCGCAGCGACGACAATGGCTCAACATGGGCACCCACACATTTGGTGAGCCGTGCTCCCGGAGCATACTCCTCCATGGCCGAATTGCCGGATGGCTCATTGGGCATACTCACCGAAGAAGGAATTCATAATTGTGGGGAACGACAGAGCGAAGGCTACCGCATATGGTTCACACGCCTGACACCCGACCAATTTCTCTCACCTATAGAATAAACAGTACAAACTCTTCTACAAGGCTGGCCTCCCATAATGGGGAGGCCAGCCTTGTTATTTAACCACAAAACCATCACACACAAATCCGCACAATATGCCATAAAAAGCGAAAAACAGGCGTTTCCACCAATCTCCACATACGTTATCTTTGCTATAAGAATATTGAGGTTTAACATCATGAATAAAATCGCATATAATATAGCCGTTTACACATGCCTGTTGCTCCTTAGCTTCCTGATGACAGGATGCGACCATGTGTTTGAATACCATCCTTACGACACACGGTTTGATGGAGAAGATGCACTCAACAACAAAGCTATTGACAGGATAGAGCAAACACTCGCCAATAATGATTCATTTTGTTTCGCAGTCATATCCGACACTCATATAGGATATACATCTTTTGAAAAAGCTGTTGCCTCCATCAACGCCAATCAAGATATTGATTTCGTATTACACCTCGGTGACCTCACCGACAGTGGCATCACATCCGAATTCATCAAGACACGAAACATATTGTCCAATCTGAATGCACCATGTGTGACACTGATTGGCAATCACGATTTCTTAGGAACAGGTCGCTACACATTCAGTGCCATGTTTGGAAATCCCGACGACTCATTTGTGGTAGGCAACACACTGTTTGTCATCATCAACACCAATTCCAAAGAATACGACTATGCCGCACCGGTTCCCGACATATCCTTTATGGAAACAATAGCCCGAAACACACAAGCACAACGCACCATTGTGTGCATGCATGCTCGTCCGGGATCCGACCAATTCAACACCAATATAGAACCCTTGTTTCAATACTACGTCAAATCATTTCCCGACATAATGTTTTGCCTGAACGGACATGACCATAGCCTGCAATGCGACGATCTGTTCAACGATGGGGTAATTTACTTCGGCACTCCATCCATAACAAAACACCAGTACCGAATATTTAGAATCAATGACAACGGTTATGAAAACGAAGTGGTTACTTTTTAAAATCATCATTGCTATCCAAACGATTTGCACTCCGTTGCATGTCTTCGGCACAGACTGGCGCACTCTTCATAGTGGCCAATCCGGTTTCGTTCCATCCCAAGCCATCATCCAATACGCCGGAAACATGGGAGCTTTAAGCATAGGAACATCTTGGAATTACGGAAAAAACAAACAATGGGAAACAGACCTGTGCTTAGGATATGTACCAAAAGGGAACACCAATTCCTCCAAAGCCACAATCACCATACGAGAAAACTATGTTCCTTGGTTCAAACACATTGGCAACAGCCATATCTACATCGAACCGCTAACATGCTCAATATTTCTGAACACCATATTCGGTGATAATTTCTGGCAACACCAACCAAATAGATACCCTGAACATTATTACGAAAAACTGTCCACCAAAACACGGGTACATATAGCCTTCGGACAACGAATTGAATTAGAGCTGGCCAAAGGTATAATACGCAGTATAGGTCTTTATTACGAATTCAATACCTACGACCTGCGCATTCGCTCACTCTTTCAAGGCGAAGGCGTAAAGTTCTCTGACTTATGGTCTTTGGCTATCGGTTTTCGCTGCCGATTCTGACACAACCAAACCCCAGCACACCAACATCAAGCCATGACAATCGGATCTCCAACTACACAACACACCTTAAAACAATGTTTATCAACACCATGCACACAACACAACAATCAACATTCGCACAATCATGACATGCGCTAAACCGGTGTTTTATAGGAGCATGATAAGAATTTTAAATTAGAGTGTTGATAATGTGGAAAGAAATACATAACTTTGCAAAGTTTTTCAACATGCAATTGCACAGTGGGAAAGTTTACAGAATATAAATTGCCATTAAAGAGCATGCCGGTCGGCACTCAAATATTTGAGTATCGGCTCGGTAAGCAGTTCTTCGTAAATATGGAGAGCGCAGACATCCATGATGCCGATGTGAGTGTAAAACTCACAGTGATACACAAGGATGATTTGTACGACCTGACATTTGAGATAAAAGGATTGCTTATTCTGATATGCGACCGCTGCCTTGACAACATGGAATTGCCCATAGAC
>CAMWXV010000038.1 GCA_947178305.1 uncultured Porphyromonadaceae bacterium
GAAGCGGCATTGTTGTTCTCTTGTCTGTGCAGCCAGTGTATTGGCCCATTCGCGCAGTTGGGCTATGTTTCGCTGATAAGCGAGGCGCATTAGCTGGATGAATGTTGCGAGCATCTTGGTGTCGGCTTCGCTGCCGTCGGCATTGGCTATGGCTGTGGTGATGCTTCCTCCTGATATATGAGCAATGGCCAAAGCATCTGTTCTGTCAATACCTTTGTGGTTGCAAAGGTATTCGGCTACAATGTTGTCGCTTAAATGACGTATTTCCACTCGCTGCAATCTGGAATATATGGTGGGGAGTATGGCTCGCGAGTTATTGCTGACCATGATTATGATACTGTCGTCGGAAGGTTCTTCTATTAGTTTGAGCAGTTTGTTGGCAGTGTCTTCACTCATGAGTTCGGGTAACCACCATATCACCACTTTATAGCGTGTGGCATGACTTGTAAGTGAGAGCTTATGTATAAGCGCTGAGCTTTCTGAGACATAATTCGTTGGCTTGGCGTTTTTTTTGCCAAATTGGTCTGCCCAGCGGTCATAGTCCATGAATGTACGACCTGTGAGATATTCTCGCCATTGAGGCATGAAATCGTCGGATATAGGCGGAGTATTGCGAAATTTTTCCGTCTTTACGACCGGAAACACATAAATGGTGTCAATATGGTTCAGGGCCTCATGCTGACGACAGGCTGCACATGTTCCGCAGCTGTCGCCTTGCGGAGTGCGGTTTGTGCAGTGTATGTATTGGGCCATGGCGCGGGCCAATGCAAATTTGCCTATTCCCGGAGCTCCTTCAAGCAACAGTGCGTGTGGTATCCTGTCATTGTCAACCATGGCTTGGAGCCGTTGTTTTACTTCAGTATGTGATGGTATGTCGGAAAATTTCATACTATACTTATATGATAACGATACAAATATAGGGATTTTTGACCAAAAAGCAACGGTGCGCAGCCGGTATTTCCGGTCGCGCACCGCACATTGGTTTATGTTGAATATGTTTAGGCTTTGTATATGGCCTGTTGCTCGGGTTTGAAGTTGGCAATGAAGTCGGCGTGTTTGGCCACTTCTGTTTGTGCCATCTTGTTGTAAACTTCCGCGCTGCGCACAAATTCATCGTTGCTGTTGGCGTCGTTCAAAAGCAGGTAACCCATGATTATGTTGCCGGCCATTTCCACAAGTCTGCGTGCCATGAAGTCAACATAGGCTGTATCTTTGACTTCGGTAACAGTGTTAACGGCTTTTTCGTAGCTTTCAGTCATAGCCATGAGGTTGTCGCGGAGCCACATGAGTTCAGGTTTCACTTCCTGAGCCTGATATTCGCGAATCATGTTGAGGTATGTGCCTGTTGTCACGTGGCGAATGGCTGCTACCACCTGAAGCTGTGTGGTACCTTCGTAGATGGATGTGATGCGGGCATCGCGGTAAACGCGTTCGCAGGCATAATCTTTCATGAAGCCGCTACCACCGTGAATCTGTATGCAGTCATAGGCGTTTTGGTTACAATATTCACTGCCCATGCCTTTGACCATCGGAGTGCATGCATCAGCCTTTTTGGAGAATTCTTTCATCTCTTTGCGCTCTTCCGGAGTGAGGCTGCGCTCTTTGGCTATGTCTTCGTATATTTTGTAGACATCTACAAAGCGGGCTGTCTCGTAAAGAAGCGCACGGCTTGCATCAAGTTTAGCTTTCATAACTGCCAACATTTCGTATACGGCAGGGAATTCAATGATAGCTTTGCCAAATTGTTTGCGATCCAATGCGTATGCAAGAGCTTCGCGGTATGCGCGTTCGCTTACGCCTACGCTTTGAGCGGCAATGCCAAGGCGAGCACCGTTCATCAACGCCATCACATATTTGATGAGACCAAGACGGCGGCTGCCGCAAAGTTCAGCTTTGGCGTTTTTGTATACGAGTTCGCATGTGGGTGAACCTTTGATACCCATCTTGTTTTCAATACGGCGCACATCCACACCGCCATCGCGCTTGTCGTAGATGAACATTGACAATCCACGACCGTCTTTGGTGCCATCTTCAGAACGAGCCAAAACCAAATGTATGTCGGCATCACCATTGGTGATGAAGCGTTTCACACCGTTGAGACGCCAAGTTCCGTCGGGTTGTTCTGTGGCTTTGAGCATCACGCTCTGAAGGTCAGAGCCTGCATCCGGTTCGGTAAGGTCCATAGACATGGTTTCACCGTTGCACACACGAGGGATGAAGCGTTGTTTCTGCTCTTCGCTTGCAAATTCGTAGATTGTTTCCGCGCAGTCCTGAAGACCCCAAAGGTTTTCAAAACCAGTGTCGGCACGGCTTACGATATCGGCAGCCATGATATAAGGTGTGATGGGGAAGTTCAAACCGCCAAGACGACGGGCATAGCCATGCCCATGAGACCTGCTTTGCGGCAGAGATCAAGGTTTTCTTGAGTGGGAATGGCATAGCTTACGCGACCGTTCTCCACTTTGGGTCCCTGATGGTCTACTTCCTCTGCGTTTTCAGCTATTTTGCCACCACATATTTCGCCAACCACTTCCAGAACTTTGTCGTAGGAGTCCATGGCATCCTCAAAATCCTGTGGTGCGTAGTCATAAGTTTTGGCATCGGCAAAGTCGCGCTCCTTGAGCTTGACAATCTTTTGCATCAACGGATGGTTGAGGTGATGCTTGAGAGCCGAATTGTCTGTATAGAAATTTGCCATTGTTTACTTGGAATTTTTCTTGTAGTACTTGATGAGTTTGGGAATCACGTCTTCCGCATTGCCGGTGATTACGTAGTCGGCTATGGTGTTGATGGGAGCTTCAGGGTCGTTGTTGATAGATAGTATGATGGAGCTGTCCTGCATACCGGCTATGTGCTGAATCTGACCGGAAATGCCGCAAGCTATGTAGAGCTTGGGACGTACTGTAACACCTGTTTGGCCAATCTGACGCTCATGTTCGGTGAAACCGGCATCCACGGCTGCGCGTGATGCTCCTACTTCGCCGCCAAGTGTGTCGGCCAAATCGTAAAGTAACTGGAAGTTCTCTTTGCTGCCCATGCCGTAACCGCCGGCAACCACGATGGGTGCTCCTTTGATGTTGACTTTGGATTTTTCAATGTGACGGTCTATGATTTCTACTGCAAAATCTTCGGGGCTTACGTATTTGTCGGCTTCAAGATTCACTACGGTGCCTTTGTAGTTGGCATCAAACTCTTCTTTGCGCATCACGCCTTCGCGCACGGTTGCCATTTGTGGACGGCAATCGGGGTTCACGATTGTAGCCACGATGTTGCCACCGAAGGCGGGGCGTATTTGATACAGCAGGTTCTGATATTCTTTGCCTGTTTTGGGGTCAGTGTGGTCACCGATTTCCAATGCGGTGCAGTCGGCTGTAAGTCCGCTGTGAAGGCATGATGATACGCGGGGACCAAGGTCACGGCCAATGCAGGTGGCGCCCATGAGGCAAACCTGAGGCTTGATTTCTTTGAACAGGTTTATGAGTACGGATGCGTGGGGGGCGGACACGTATGGATAGAGTCGTTTGTCTTCTACTTTGTATACAGTGTCTACGCCAAACGGGAAGAGTTGGTTTTCCACGCCGTTCAGATTGTCGCCAATCACTATGGCTTCAAGCTTCACACCGAGCTTGGTGGCAAGTTCGCGTCCTTTGGTGAGCAACTCAAGGCTTACATCGGCCACTTTGCCGTCATCAAACTCGCAATATACTATGAGGTTATTATTATCGGTCATTGCTAAATGTGTTGTAATGGTTCAACTTCGCTTTGCTTAGCCTATTGTGTGCGAGGCGATGAGTTCTTTCACCAGGTCTTCAATCTGCTCGTCGTTGTTGTCCAATCGGCGGCTTTCTTTAGCGGTGAATACCACGTTTTCTATCGCTTTTACTTTGGTGGGCGAACCGGGCATTCCGATTTGTTCGGGATCGGCATCTACCATAGCTGCGCTCCATTCCTGAATGTTGAGATAGGGACGTTCTTCCACCAATTGCTGAGCTGTGGCTGACGCTTTGGCTTTTTCTGTGGGTGAAAGAGCATATTTGAATTTTTGCAGACGCATAGCATTGCGGGGGCGGCATTCGGCAGCACTGCCGTTTACGGTCACTACGCAGGGCAGGGGAGCCTTAACGGTCTCAACACCGTTTTCAAGGCGGCGTTTCACCACTACATATCCGTCTTTGAGGTCAAGAATTTCTTCAGCATATGTTACCTGAGGAATTCCGAGTTTTTCTGCTATCTGAGGGCCTACTTGTGCTGTGTCACCGTCAATGGCCTGGCGACCACCGAGGATGATATCGTAGTTTCCAAATTTCTTTACGGCTTGAGCCAAAGAGTAGGATGTGGCAAGTGTGTCTGCACCTCCGAGAACGCGGTCTGTCAGTACGATACCGGCATCGGCGCCACGATACATGGCTTCACGGATGATTTCTGATGCGCGGGGAAGACCCATGGTCAATAATGTCACTGTGGAGCCGGGATTTGCATCCTTGAGTCGAAGAGCTTGCTCAAGGGCGTTGAGGTCTTCGGGATTAAAGATGGCAGGAAGGGCGGCACGATTGATTGTGCCGTCGGCTTTCATGGCATCTTTGCCCACATTGCGGGTATCGGGTACCTGCTTTGCGAGCACAATGATGTTAAGACTCATACTATTACTTTTGATAATTAAATATAATAATCAGTTTATTTAGGTCTGCAAAGGTAAGAAAAATGATTGGATTACCCCTTAATACATCCAAACTAATTTCAAAACCTGGCGGTTATCGCCACAAAATATGTTAATTGAGCAGCAAAGGCGGATACCCTTTGTCGGATAACCGCCTTTGTATGGTTGCAGATATTTGTTAGTCTTTGCCTGTTCCGTCAAAACAGTGTGTGCAGATTTTGCACTTTGGAAGACCTATGGCATCTATGATTTTTTGAGTGGAGCAGAATTTTAGGGAGGTGAGATGCAATTTCTTGCGAATCTCTTCTACCATAGCTTCATACTGAGGGGTGCCTTCTGTGGCGTAAGCTTCCAGGTTGGCGTTGTGGTCGCCTTCAAGTTCCTGTATGACGCGTCGGGTTATCAGTTCCATTTCGCTCTTGGAGGCTGTGAAGTTAAGATATTTGCATGGGTATATGAGTGGAGGGCAGGATATGCGCATGTGCACTTCTTTCACTCCGTATTCATACAGGTCGCTGACGTTGTCGCGAAGCTGTGTGCCTCTAACTATGGAGTCGTCGCAAAATGCCACTTTGGTGTCTTTGAGCATGGCGCGATTGGCAATCAGTTTCATTTTGGCTACCAGTTCTCGGCGTTCTTGTGTGCCGGGGGTGAAACTTCGTGGCCAAGTAGGGGTGTATTTTACTATTCCGCGTTTATAGGGCACTTTTTTGCCTTCGGCGTATCCCAAAGCCATGCCAATGCCTGAGTCGGGGATGGCGCTTACAAAGTCAATGTCGGTTGGGTCTTCTTTGCCCATTGCTATTCCGCATTGGCATCGCATTTCATCCACGTTCACTCCTTCGTATTCGCATACGGGATATCCGTAGTATGTCCAAAGAAAGGCGCAAATCTGCATCTCTTCTTCCGGTTTGCGAAGTTGGGTCATTCCGTCAGGGGATATTTCCACTATTTCACCCGGTCCGACATTATAGCATATGTCGTAGCCAAGATTCGGGAATGCGCATGATTCGGATGTTGCTGCATATGCATTTTCTTTTTTGCCTATGATGATAGGCGTACGTCCCATGCGGTCGCGGGCGGCAATGATTTTGCCTTCAAGCAACAGTAACATTGAGCATGAACCTTTTACTCTCTTATATACATTTTCAATGCCGCTTACCAAATCGGTGCCTTCGCTTATCAAGGCGGCAATCATTTCCGTGGGATTTATTATGTCATAGGAATGTTCGCAGAAATGATGCCCTTTGGCCAGCAACTCTTTTTCAAGTGTGCCGATATTGTTGATGCGACCAACGGTGACAATGGCGAATTTGCCTAAATGGCAGTTTACGATAATTGGTTGTGCGTCTGTGTCTGATATTACTCCGATTCCGCTTGTTCCTGTGAACTGCCACAAGTCCGGTTCAAATTTGTTGCGGAAATATGAGTTCTCAATATTGTGAATTGAGCGGGTGAATATGCCATCGTTGCAAGTGGCCATACCGGCTCGTTTGGTGCCCATGTGGCTGTTGTAGTCCACTCCGTAAAACAGATCGTTGACACAAGGAGTGGTTTTGGTGACGCCGAAGAAACCTCCCATAATGACTTTGTTGTTTAATGATAAAAATGTGAAAAGCTGTTGACAACCGAAGTAGCCAGCAGCTTTTCACTATGGTTTGTACTATGCTTTTTTGTGTTTGTTTTCAATCCATTTGCGCGCATTGATGAACGCATCAATCCACGGTGTCACATCATCGTTGATACGACTGGATGGGTAGTATGCGCACTGCCAAGGGAATATGGCGCGCTCAAGGTGTGGCATCATGGCCAGATGGCGACCGTCGGCCGATGCGATACCGGCTACGGCTCCACGGCTTCCGTTGGGGTTGCCCGGGTATGAAGCGTAATTGTATTTGAGCACCACATTGTATTGGTCCATAGGCATGGGCAGATGGAAACGACCTTCGCCGTGGGCTACCCATATACCCGATTTGAGTCCTGACAGCGGGCCAAACATTACGGAGTTGTTCTCTGGTATGTTCACACCTACAAACTGGCTTTCAAATTTATGGCTGATGTTGTGCTCCATTGTGGCACGGCGCTCATGTTTGGGATTGATGAGGTTAAGCTCTATCATGAGCTGACAACCGTTGCACACGCCAAGGCTCAATGTGTCTTCGCGAGCATAGAAATTGTCAAGGGCACGTTTGGCGTTTTCGTTCCACAAGAAACCTCCGGCCCATCCTTTTGCAGAACCGAGCACATCGGAGTTGGAGAATCCTCCGCAGAACACTATCATGTCCACGTCTTCCAGTGTTTCGCGTCCGCTCATAAGGTCGGTCATATGTACGTCTTTTACATCAAATCCGGCCAAGTACAATGAGTATGCCATTTCGCGGTCGCCGTTCACACCTTTTTCGCGAATTATTGCAGCGCGAACTCCGCTTGCTTCATGTTTGCCGTGTGACAATTGACGCGAAGCGAGTTTGCCGTTCCAATCTTTGGGCAGACGGTAGCGCAGGGGCTGTTTCTTGTAGTTCTCATAACGCATTGCTGCGCATTTCTCGCCGCTTTGAACACAATCAAGAAGATAGGATGAGCGCATCCATACATCTCGCAGATGGTCGATACCCAACATCCGTTCGTTGTCCTGATGGTCTATCATAACAGTGCGTTCGGCGGTGGGTTCACCTATGGCAAAGAATTTCACGCCGGCATCGTTAAGGGTACGTTCGGCTGTTTCCTTTTTACTATTGGCTATTTGAATTACGAGTGCGGGGTTTTCAGCAAAGAGAATCTTGACAAGGTCTGTTTCACCGTTGGCTGCAAAGCCGTCGGTTGTGAATCGTATACCACCATTGGTGTTGGCAAATGTCATTTCCAACAGAGTTGTAACCAGACCTCCTGCGGCAACGTCGTGGGCTGCAAGCAGGGCTCCGCGCTTTACCAATGTCTGCACGGCATTGAATGTGGCTGCAAATTTGGCTGCATCAGTCACTGTTGGTGCTTCGGAACCGAGACGGTTGAGCGTTTGCGAGAGTGCTGAGCCTCCAAGTTTGAGACTGTCGCCACTGAAATCAATATAATAAAGAGTGGAGTTGACTCCGGTTCTGAGCACTGGGCTTACTGTGCGACGCACATCGGTGACTTCTCCGGCTGCGGATATGATTACTGTGCCAGGTGCGAATACTTTGTCTTCGCCATACTTTTGTGTCATTGACAGCGAGTCCTTGCCGGTAGGGATGTTGATACCCAATGCGCAAGCGAAATCACTGCATGCTTCCACAGCGCGATACAATGCTGCATCTTCACCAGGATTTTTGCAGGGCCACATCCAGTTTGCGCTGAGAGAAAGACCTTTTACTCCGTTTGCTATAGGTGCGCCAACAATATTGGTAAGAGCTTCGGCAACAGCCATCACTGAGCCTTTGGCAGAGTCAATGAGTGCTACTTGAGGAGCGTGACCTATAGATGTGGCTATACCTGATTTGCCGCGGTAGTCAAGGCTTACTACGCCGCAGTCGCTAAGCGGAAGCTGTATTTCACCTTGACATTGCTGACGTGCTATTTTTCCGGTTACGGAGCGGTCCACTTTGTTTGTAAGCCAATCTTTTGATGCCACAGCTTCAAGAGAAAGCACATCGCGGAGATACTCGTCAATTTTGTCTTCGCTGTATTCGGCATCGGCGTAAGTGTGGTGAACAGTGGTGTCGGTCATCACTGTCTTGGGTGAGTTGCCAAACATATCGGCAAGCTCAAGATCTATTGGTTTAACGCCGTCTTTACGTGTGAACACGAATTTTTCATCAGCGCTTGTCTCGCCCACAACATAAAATGGTGCGCGTTCGCGTTCGGCTACGCTGCGTATATATTCCACATCTTTTTCGTCTATAACCATGCCCATACGTTCCTGGCTTTCGTTGCCCACAATTTCTTTCGACGACAATGTTGGGTCGCCTACAGGAAGAGCGTCAAGGTCAATATGACCACCGGTGGCTTCTACGAGTTCGGACAGGGCATTGAGGTGTCCTCCTGCGCCGTGGTCATGTATGGATATGATGGGGTTGGTGTCGGCTTCGGCCATAGCGCGAATCACGTTTGACACACGTTTCTGCATCTCGGGATTGGCGCGTTGTACGGCGTTAAGTTCTATTGAGTTGTCGTATTGTCCGGTCTCAACCGAAGATACGGCTCCTCCGCCCATGCCTATGCGGTAGTTGTCACCGCCCATAACCACTACTTTCTGTCCTGGTTCGGGTGTGCCTTTGATGGCATCTTTTTTTGTTGCGAAGCCTACGCCTCCGGCCAACATTATAACTTTGTCATAAGCATATAGGCGACCGTTTTCATCGTGTTCGAATGTGAGCAGTGAGCCACAGATCAGCGGTTGACCGAACTTGTTGCCGAAATCGCTGGCTCCGTTAGATGCTTTGATGAGTATGTCGCATGGTGTCTGATACAGCCAAACACGTGGGTTCATCATCAATTCCCAACGGTGTTCAGAGCTCATACGTGGATATGAGGTCATGTACACCGCTGTGCCGGCGATGGGCAGTGATGCCTTACCTCCGCCAAGGCGGTCGCGAATTTCTCCGCCGGTGCCTGTTGCAGCTCCGTTAAACGGTTCTACAGTTGTGGGGAAGTTGTGAGTTTCGGCTTTCAGCGAAATTACAGTGTCAATCTCTTTGACATCAAAATAGTCAGGGCGCTCCGGATGCACAGGGGCAAACTGCTCGGCTTTGGGGCCTGCAACAAATGCTACGTTGTCTTTGTAGGCAGACACGAGTGCTCCGGGGTTGGTCTGTGAGGTCTTTTTGATCAGCTTGAACAGCGACATCGGTTTTTCTTCGCCGTCAATAACAAAAGTGCCGTTGAAAATTTTGTGGCGACAATGTTCGGAATTGACCTGGGAGAAACCAAAAACCTCGCTGTCGGTCAGCGGGCGACCCAATTTTGTTGACAACTGACGCAGATACTCCTCTTCATCAGGGCTGAGAGCCAAGCCTTCCTGGCGGTTGTAGGCTGAGATGTCGTCAATATAAACTATGGGTTCGGGCTTGCGCTCAACTTTGAAAATGCGAGAGTTGAGTCCTGTGTACACGCGTTGCAACATTTTGTCAAAATGTGGATTCTCTTCACGTGTCAACTCAAACTGCTCTATGCGGCTTATACCTTCAAGCCCCATATTTTGGGTTATTTCTACAGCGTTGGTGCTCCAGGGAGTTATCATCTCTTTGCGAGGACCAATAAATGTTCCGCTTACAGAAGTGGATGCCAATGGTTTTGCACCACCAAACAACCAGCTGAGTTTCTCTTTCTCCACATCCGTGAGTTTGTGGTCAGTGTCAACTGCGGTTATTAATGTGGCGCCTTTCTTAAAGAATACGACCATGTGAATAGGGGAGTAGTTGGAAAATGTTGAAAAAAATTTGCTACAAAGTTAATCATTTGTACAGTTTCTCACAAATATTTTTCTGACATTACTTTGTGGCAAAGTCAACGGTGGATTCAATTGGCAAGTGCGCTTTTCATTTATGATAATGTGTTGTGGGCGAGTGTTGGCTTATTGATATTCAATGTCTGATTTGAAAGGAAATATTGTGTATGGAGAGCAAGGCAATGCTGTGTCCGGAATTATAAGGTGGTGCTGTCCAATGCATGCCAATGTGTGGTTTCCGGAGCGTTTCCAGTAGGTTATTGTGCTCCAGTCAAGATGCAACGGTTTGTGCGGAACGATGATTTCATCGTTTTGTGTAATAGGTTCGTATATTACCGTGATGCTTTTCTGTGGTATTATTACAAGGTGCTTTGGTAAGACGCTGAATGCATTGTCGGGTGTGAGGGCTATTGAAAAGTATGTCAAGGCGATAAGCCCGGGAACAATGACAACCATTAGCATGAATGTTATCAATAGGTACCTTATGTCTCCTGTGTATGCGGATGCTGACAGCAGAGATGCGAATATGGTGACAATAGGTGTTGCCACAACCCATTTATGGCGTGTAAACACCTCGCCCAAAGCTATGTGTATATAGCTTCCGGGCGAGGTGTGATAACTTAGGGTTATTATGGGGCCGTGGGAACTCAATCGTTTAGTTTGTGGATTACGAGTCCTGAGCGGAGTTTGGGCTCAAACCATGTGGTTTTGGGTGGCATTATGTTGCCCGTATCGGCTATGTCCATGAGCTGTTTCATGGACACCGGATAAAGGGCAAGGGCTACGGCCATCTCTCCGGAATCAACTCTGCGTTTTAGCTCTTCAAGACCGCGAATGCCTCCAACAAAGTCTATACGTTTGTCTGTGCGGAGATCATGAATGCCAAGTATGTCGCGTAATATGAGGTCGGAACTTACGGTTACATCCAGCACGGCTATAGGGTCGGCATCATTGTATGTGCCTTTTTTTGCTGTGAGGGAATACCAGTTTCCTTCAAGATACAATGAGAAGTTGTGAAGTTCGGTGGGATGGTATGTTTCGTTGCCTTTTGACTCAACTATGAAGTTTTCTTCCAGCTTGGCCAAGAACTGCTCTGCATTTAACCCGTTCAAATCTTTGACCACACGGTTGTAGTCAATAATGTTGAGGTGGGATGCAGGGAATGCCACAGCAAGGAAAAAGTTGTATTCTTCGTTTCCTTTATGTTCAGGATTGGCTTTGGCTTTTTCATTACCCACCAATGCGGCCGCAGCGGTGCGATGGTGTCCGTCGGCTATGTATAGATACGGAATCTTTTCAAACTCTTTGGTTATGGTTTCAATAAGATTTGTATCGCTTACTACCCAGAAATGATGACCGAATCCATCGGGAGCCACGAAGTCATATTCCGGTTCTCCTGCTGTAACGGTGTCTATGACTTGTTGCAGAGCGGTGTTGTCGGGGAATGCGAGGAATACAGGTTCAATGTTGGCGTTGTTAACGCGCACATGCTTCATTCGGTCTTCCTCTTTGTCGCGTCGTGTGAGTTCGTGTTTCTTGATGCGTCCGCTCATGTAGTCGTCCACATTGGCTGCCACTACTATGCCATATTGAGTGCGACCATTCATGGTCTGGGCATAGATATAGTAGTGTTCGTCAGAGTCTTGCGTGAGCCAACCTTGCTGTTGGAAATGATTGAAGTTTTCTACGGCCTTGTTATATACGGCAGGGTCGTGCTCGTCTGTGCCCGGTGCGAAATCTATCTCAGGTTTGATGATGTGATAGAGCGATTTTTCATTGCCATCGGCCTCGGCGCGGGCCTCTTCGCTGTTGAGCACATCGTATGGACGTGATGCAACTTCTGTTACAAGGTGTCGTGGGGGACGCACTCCCTTGAATGGTTTTACTTTTGCCATATTATTTACGAACTATGGTTTGACTGCGGTCGGGACCAATTGAAACGATGGTAATGGGTGTGCGAAGCTGCTCCTCAAGGAAGTGTATGTAATCGGAGAACGCTTGCGGAAACTCTTCTTCGCTCTTCATTTTTGTGAGGTCGGTTTTCCATCCGGGAATCTCGGTGTAAACAGGTTCTATTTCCACTGAGTCTATGTCAAATGGGAAAGTGTCGGTAGTTTCTCCGTCAACCTTGTATGCTGTGCAGGCTTTAATTGTTTCAAAGCTGTCAAGCACATCGCTTTTCATCATTATAAGCTGTGTAACGCCGTTGATCATTATGGCATAACGCAGAGCCACGAGGTCAATCCATCCGCAGCGGCGTTCTCGGCCTGTCACTGCTCCGTATTCGTGTCCGAGGTCGCGGATTTTTTTGCCGGTTTCGTCGTGAAGTTCTGTTGGGAAAGGGCCTGAACCAACGCGGGTACAATAGGCTTTGAATATACCGTATACTTCACCTATGCGGTTGGGGGCTACGCCTAAACCGGAGCATGCGCCTGCGGTAATGGTGTTGGATGAGGTGACAAATGGATAGGAACCGAAGTCCACATCAAGCAAGGTGCCTTGTGCGCCTTCGCACAACACTGACTTGCCTTCGGTGAGGTATCCGTTGATGAGATATTCGGAGTCAACGATGTCAAATGTCTTGATATATTCCAAAGCCTCCATCCATTTTGCTTCCATTTCTTCAAGACCTTGAGGTGTGGAGTCAAGAGAATTGAGGCGGGTTATATGACGGTTGCGAGCGGCATTGTATTTGGCCTCAAAATTGTGAAGCACATCGCCAAGACGCAAACCGTTACGGCTTACTTTGTCGGTATATGAGGGGCCGATACCTTTGCCTGTGGTGCCGA
>CAMWXV010000039.1 GCA_947178305.1 uncultured Porphyromonadaceae bacterium
CAGATACAATATTTTTTTCATGCTATAATAATCATCTATATTTATTAACGACAACAAATCCGCGTTTATTGTCAAAAACTATTGAGCCACAAAGATACATAATTTTATTGGTTATTTCGTACCTTTGCAAAAACGCATAAAACACAGCACCGACATGAGCCAATCGCCATCGCGACTATTCGCCCTTGACTACACCCGAGCCTTTGCAATAATTCTCGTTGTCGCAGGGCACTGGAATCCCGAACCGCGTCCCGAATGGTGGCATATCGCCTTCAATATAATATATTCATTTCACATGCCGCTTTTTTTAGCCATAAGCGGATATTTATATATGCACACACGCAAGCCGGGGAACTACCTTAAGATGCTGCGCGGCAAATTCAAGCGTTTGCTTGTCCCTTATTTCTTTACATCACTTATCATCATCACCATAAAACTATTTACGCAGGGCAATGCCCATGTGGAACACCCAGTGACCATAAGCACCTACCTTAAAGCTCTATATTACCCCTCGGCAGGATATTACCTATGGTTCATGTGGGCATTATGGTGGATGTTTGCAATAATACCACTGTTCAAGACCAAATCGTCAAGAATAGTCTTATTTATTATTTGTTTGGTGCTTAACGCCATGCCTTGGTTCGCGCCTCAAACATTCTGCATAGCCCAAGCACTGAATATGATGGTGTTTTTTGTGACAGGAACATTGTTGTATGATTGGAAAGAATGGCTACTGCCTACCAATGACACAAAAATCATAGCACTGCTATCAATCATATTTATTGGCCTTGAAACCGGATACATATTAGGCGTGGAAATATTCAAGCTGTTTGCCGCATTCATAAGCATACAGCTATTCCCGATGTTGTTCAAACATCTTGAGAGCACCATATCCCAACGATGGCACAAATGGCTTATGACCATATCATCCACATCCTTCATAATCTACTTGTTTCACACCACATTCCTCGGGTTTGTAAAATCAACGGTACACCCGCTCTTGGCACTGAACAACGAATGGACTTACGGACTGTTAATAATAGCAGCCACAACCATAGGCACAGCATTACCCATATTGCTTGCAGTAAAGATTCTCAACAAATTCCGCTTGACCCGCTGGATGTTCGCCCTGAAATGAATTGATTTATATTGTCATATGCTTTGTGAAATCCGATTGAAAACAATATGGAACACATCAGTCCCACAGCCACCACAATAAAATAATTTAGATTTGCATTGCTAACTACTGTGGTCAGATGCACCTTTTCCAAGCCTCTGAACATCACCATATGACATAGATATATTTCAAACGAATATTTGCCAAACAAGTCCATAATCTTATTGGTCATGATTTTTGAATCTGGAGCAATAACACACAACATTATTAACGCTGAGGCAACTAAATAACCAAACCATTGAAGCAACAGATTTGAGGATGTAAAGAAGCACAAATAGGCCAAGAATGCCACCAAACCACACGGAGCTAAAAAGTGTCCGTAATGCTGCATAATATTGTATATAGACTTGGAATACAAATATAATAAGCCTCCCAAAACAAAAAACACCGCTGAGCAGAAAATATGTTGTCTATGGTTAATCATTTCAATATCCGGAATAAAATCTGGAGCAAAAAAATAAACTAATCCCATTGCACAAAGCACCGTTGTTATCAGCATTGAAACCCAAGCTGATCGCTTAGAATGAATCATAAACACAAAAAACGGAAACACCATATAAAACAGAAAAACCACCCCCAAAAACCAGCCTACACCAATCACTGAAATACGATCCGGATTCATCAACAATCCATTTGTAAATGTCAAATTCACAAAAACTTGCATTGCTGTTTCTGCATTAAAATTCATGATTAAATCAATGCAACATAATAAGGCATAAAATGGTAAAATGCGCAAATAGCGCTTCTTGTAAAACAACAACGGAGACATAGCTCCATTTTTAACCTTTTCATAATATCCACAGCACATTCCGAAAGCACTGACCACAAAAAACAGAAACACAAAATTAGTGAACCACGGAATGATTCGTTGTGTCAATATACCCATTTCAGGCTTTATATCAAGATTGGCAAAATAATGCATCATCAATATGCCCATAGATGCAATAGCACGAACGCCGTTGAGGTTGTTGAATCGCATGATATTATATAGTTCAATTAGCTAGTTACACAAGATACCGATTATGTAAAATCTATTCTCACATCTATTATTCCAACAGAAGTTTCAAAACGCCCATACTATAATCCCTCGCACCATACAGTTTCGCTTCTGCCTTTTTATAATCAATTGGGGTCATCGGCAAATCATAATCTTTAAAATCAGTTACTATACGGTCTGTGAGACCAAGCGTTTCCAAGAGGCTCTGATTGCGTGTAGATGTTGCACCGGGCAATATGTCTACAAACTTTTTGTGGAATGTAACCGCAATGCAGGTGCCATGAAACGAATCTGTCACCACACACTCGGCATCGGCCACAAGTTTCACAAACCGTTTCAAATCCGGACACAATTCAAACTTCCCGCCACGGCCACAGTGATGCGCAAATGGCGACACCCTAAGCAGCTCCATACCGGTATGTTTGGCAAGTTCCTGTGCATATATATCAAGACTGCGATTGTTGTGCAACTCATATATCAATACATATGGTCGACCTTTATTTTCTGCCGGCATCACATCCAAACCAAGCAGATTGCTCCATTTTTCTTTGGCCAACAATAATACCGGATCCAGCACCTTACCAATACAACTGTCCACGCCCCAAGCCATGAGCTTATCCACGGCACTGTGCTCTCTCACAGCTATCTTGTCATAATTTCCAAGTAGTTTTTTATATTGTGTCACCGTTGCATCCGTAAATTCTGTACGTCCGAAACTTGCAGAATAAGCCCTACGAACCGCCCCATGAGCGAAATCAAGGAAATATGCCGAATCTGGATTACCATCCACCATCGGCCCCCACACCTGGTCACTCCCGGTAAGAAAAATATCCGCGTTCAAACCTGCCAATTGCTCATGAGTTGTCATCACACCGGTAGCGCGGAGATAACGGCTACGCATCCTATCAAATCGTCTCTCTGCAAATTTCTCAATCGGGTATCTTATAGCTATATAAGCCAACTGCTTCAACTTATTGTCATGCTTGTTATTGGCCTCCGAACATACTTTCAACCAAGCCCTATCATCAGAGCGACGATAGTCAATTATCCTGGCATCACAACCCAACGATTGGAGCACCTCCAATGTAGCAATACTCTGAAGCAATGAACCATAATTGCTCGGAATATGACGTGTTATAACTTTCACATCTTTGCCATTTTCGCAAACTGGCGCAATTCCTGTTATCTTACGGCTTTTGTCAGGCACCAATCTGTTCAAAGCTCTGTAAAAAAGCAGTGGCATGCGCGGCAGTGACCCTACTATCCGAGTAAGCATCTTGCGCTTGGCCATCTCCGCCTCACCTGCCATAATGGCTTTGGCTGAGCACTTGTCTCCCATGAAATACGGCACACAAAGCCGCTTACGCCACACATCGTTTATACCCAACGCCTGTTTCGCATCCTTAAAACTTATATCTTTCACCTGTAGGTTGTCAATGGATTGTATCAACTCATCTCCTACAGGTGTATGCACCGTCACTAAAGTTTCGCCAAGTGGGGTTTGCTTGCGTATTTCCCAAGGATCCATAAGCGACAAATCGGCTCCACATTCCATACCAAATGGGTCTCCACATACATCACAACCGGGCACTGTCCATAATCTGCGACCAAATGGAATTGTCGCAGCACGACTCCATTTCATTTTACCATCACCAACACGTACCACTCCATGCCACCCCTCTCCTCTATAACTTATCTTAATATTCTTATCAGCAGGAATGCGCACACCCATCATTTTGGCCATGAACCGAGTGGAGTCAAATGTTTTCTGCTGTTTACAGAATATACACACCTTAACCAACTCTTCATACCTGCCTTTTAGAGACTTTTCCAAGGCATACAACTGACATGATGTGCCAACAATCATCAGTTTTCGCACTTTCGGCATACGCCTTATGGCATTGCAAGCCATAACAGAATGATACACAGAAGTGGGCAAATCACTATATTCAGGTATATTATCGCGAGTATATATCTTACCCTCGGCAAATGGATACCCATCAGTTCTTCCAAGCGTATATACCGCATCTACCGCACCAGAGTTCAGACTCTCAATAATAAGCGTACGAGCGGCACCTCCACTTGAAGCATCACGGCGCACCTTATTATCTGTATTGCACACTAAAAAATATCTTTTGCGCGCAAGAGATGACAAATAACAGTCATGTTCCACCTTGTCCGACTCTAATGCCAGTCCGCGGCGGCTGGGGCATACACTCACACATCTGCCGCATTTTATACACTTATCGTGATTCACAATTATCATCTTGAGTCCGTTATCCATAGGTTCAAAGGATATTGCCCTTACCGGACAAACCCCACAACAGGCACCGCACTGCTGACAAAGATGGTATTGATAGGTTATACTATTATCGTTAAGCGACAGCATTGTATCTTTTCACTTCTGTTTAACTTTACAAATATATGAATTATTAACCACACAATCCCAACGCCAAGCAAAAAAACAAAACCGCACAATATTTTATGTCTTTAAGTGTTACTATAATAGTATGTCACAATCTCTTGCTAAAACAGCCGTCAAAGGCACCATATGGTCGTCTGTTGGCAAAATCGGCGTAATGGCCATCCAGTTTTCCATCTATGTGGTACTCGCACGATTGCTTACACCAGCCGATTTTGGTGCCATAGGTATGTTAATGATATTCATCACTGTATCTCAGGCTTTTGCCGATGGTGGTTTCGGATCTGCCCTCATCCAAAAAAAAGACACCACACAAACAGATTATTCCACAGTCTTCTACTGGAATATCGGTATCGGCACTGTTATTTTTATCACTCTTTATTTATTGGCACCTGCCATATCTCATTTCTATGACATGCCTATTTTACTATCGGTTTTACGTGTCATAGCAATAAACACCATACTAATGGGCGTGGCAAGCACACAAGTTGCCAGATTGCAAAAGCAACTTAAATTCAAGCAACTCGCCATGGTAGACATCTGCACTTATATTCTGTCCGCAGCCATCTCTATTTCCATGGCCGCTACAGGATTCGGCATTTGGTCCCTTGTGGCTCTTAACCTATGCCAAAATATTGGTAAGGTTATGATGATATTCATTATTTCGCGTTGGCTTCCAAATCTGTGTTTCTCATGGACATCTCTCAAAAGACTCTTTTCTTTTGGAGGATTTCACATGCTTAGTTACCTTATAGAAACCATCTGCAACAACATTCAAGGGATATTGATTGGCAAACAATTTTCAGCATCACAAGTTGGCTATTATTCACAGGCTGCACGACTTGAAAATCTTACAGGCTTATACATTCCTCAGGTTATAGCTCAAGTAATGTATCCTATTTTCTCTCAAATTCAAGATGACAAACCACATCTTCGCGCAATAGTTACTGCCGACCATCGCATCATATCTTTCCTGATATATCCTTTACTCACAACACTAATCATACTCGCCCCAGATGTCATTAGATTTATATACGGAAATCAATGGGAACCTGCTGTACCATATTACCGTATACTTATGGTCGGTGGTTTCTTTTTATGTCTGAAAAACATCAATTCTTATGCTGTGGCAGCTTGCGGTAAATCCAAAACATTGTTTTATGCAAGCATCATACAGATAACATTACTTGCCGCCCTTCTTTATATAGGTAGTCTATTTGGCATGATAGGCATAATGTGGGCATTAACCATCAACATGTTCAACATATTTATTTCCTATGCCACAGCATCTCAAATTCACACCGGCTTAAAAATAACATCAGTCTTGCGTGCTCTATTGCCGTCCGTATTACTGTGTTTGGTATCCGCCGTCATTATTTATCCACTGTACTTGTTTACCAATATTTGGTGGCCGGTATATGCATTAGCATTCATCGCCATATACCTATTTACCGCATTTGCATTCAAGGTTAAAGCTTTTAGTGAAACAAAACTGCTTCTCTCAAAACTCACAAACAAACATTAGCCAACGCACAACTCCTACCATATTCATTTCACAACCTTTAATTTAGTTTAACCCAGTACCTTTACATCAATAATATCGTTGATTTATAGCGTGTTCCCTTTATAAATTTAACGAGTTAAAACTACACATCCAACATTTATTAAAGATACAGCGGTTGATAATATATGATAACATCCTGAGCGTGGTGCGAGGATTTTTTGTAACTTTGCGCCACTATGATTGACCCTGTTTATTACTCAATAAATTTGTCTCCGCTGGCATGGGCGCTCACAGGCGTATCGGTGATCAGTGCGTTATTATTGATATTTTTATGGGCTTGGAGAGCGAGGCGCGTATGGAAACAAGCAATGCGCGACAATGAGGCTCCTATGCCCAAAGACGAGGCTTTCCCGCCTGTCAGCGTCATTGTGCTGGCTCGCGGTGACAGCCGCAACCTTGCATCACTTCTACCCGATATTCTTCATCAAGACTACCCGGCTCCGTTTGAGGTGATAGTGGTAAATAACGAAGAGTCAACGGCCACTGCCGATGTGGTAGGCTCTCTACAGACTTCACATACAAATCTGTATATGACTTATGTGCCGCAACACGCCAGAAATCTATCGCGACGCAAACTCAGTATCACGTTGGGCATCAAAGCGGCACGGCATCCGTTCGTAGCTCTGACAGAAGGCGCATGCCGCATCAGTTCTCCTCTATGGCTTCGCTCCATGATGCGCCATGCAGCCATGGGCAAAGAGCTTGTTATTGGCTTCGGAACGGACAAAGACGAACCGGACTCCACGCAACCCAAACAAATGCGCGGTGCAAGGCTCAGAAATTTCGACCGGCTATGGAGCGCCGTAAGATGGGTTCCCCGCGCCATAAGCCACCGCCCCTACCGAGGCTCAAGCACCAATCTCGTATACAGCCGCGACCTGTTTTTCCGTCACAAAGGATTTTCCTCGACACTCAATATGGTGTACGGCGATGACGACCTGTTTGTTCACGAGATAGCCACACGCCAAAACTGCGCAGTGGAACTGAGCAAAAACTCACGAATCATTGTTCCACGCACGCTTCCGCGATACATGCACGGCATAGAAAAACGCATACGCACATTCACACGCATCCAACTACCATCCTCACCATGGCTATTGATGGGATTCTGCTCTTTGCTATGGTGGCTATGGCTCGGCACATCCATAGCCGCATCCATTGTGGGATGGCCAAGTCTCGTTCCCCTTACTGTCGTAACAGCCGCTGCAGTGCCGTTGTGGACATGCTCCTGCCTACAGTGGCGTAAAGCGGCAAAAGCCCTTGGGCTGCGACCAATGCTAACGATGGTACCATTAATGGCCTTGTGGCATCCGGTTTACAACATTCGTTACCGCATCGCCGCGCATCGTAACCGCAAACACAATTTTACAAATAGAGCTTGACACAAACATTGTCAACCTGCGCACCAACCGGCGCATTCGGCTTGCACACACGCACATACCCGCCTCTTATCAGCGGCCAACGCTGTTTCAACGCCATACGTATACGCCCGGCCACATGTTCAAGCAACCGCGATGGTTCAGTCATCTCCTTTCGCACCAGCTCTATAGCCTCGGCATAGTTGAGCGTACCGTCAAGGTCATCACGCTCCACGGCATCATCGGCAGGATACTCCACACTCAAATCCACAACAAATTCATTGCCCACCAATCCCTCTTGAGGCATAACACCATGACGGGCATACACGTGTATGCCCGTCACTTCTATCACTATATTATTGTTTGACATAACCATTATCTGCGACGTGAGCGTGTTTTCTCCTTGGAGCGCTTCGGCTTGCCAACTTTACCGTTCACGGCTTGGCGCGCCGACACCGTTTTTCCCATGTCGTCCTCACCAATACGACGACCGTTCTCGTCAACGAGTACAAAATCAAGCTGCTTGCGTTCAAGATTGGTGCGTGCCACTTTCACTTTCACCTCATCACCAAGACGGTAACGGATATTGTTGCGGCGACCAATCAAACAATAATTACGCTCATCAAAATCGTAATAATCATCAGCAAGATCCCTCACAGGCACCAGACCTTCACAAAGATTCTCGTTAAGTTCCACATACAGCCCCCATTCTGTAACGCCAGAAATCACTCCGTCAAAAGTCTCGCCAAGATGATCGGCCATATATTCCACCTGCTTGTACTTGATTGACGAACGCTCGGCATTTGAAGCCAACTGCTCCATGTCGCTTGAATGCTTGCACAAATCCTCCAACTTGACTGAATTCACGCTACGACCTTCGGCCATATACCTGTCAAGCAAACGATGCACCATCATATCGGGATAACGGCGTATAGGCGATGTAAAATGAGTGTAATACTCAAATCCAAGACCATAATGACCTATGTTTTCCGTAGTATAAACAGCCTTGGCCATGGAGCGGATAGCCAAAGTGGAAAGGAAATTTTCCTCACCCTTACCTTTCACATCCGCCAACATCCGGTTGATAGAGCGGTTCACATCATGAGCCGAACCACTATCTTTCACCTTGTAACCAAACGCACGCGCAATCTTGCTCAAATCGGTCAATTTTCCAGGATCGGGCATATCATGTACACGATATACAAACGCCTTGGCTTTCTTATGTCCCTTAGGCTTACCAATGAACGCAGCCACAGTTCTGTTGGCCAGCAACATGAATTCTTCAATAAGCTTATTCGCATCCTTGGACTCCTTGAAATACGTGCTTATTGGATGTCCGGTCTCATCTATCTCAAATCTCACCTCGGCACGGTCAAACTCCACCGATCCGTTTTCAAAACGCTCACGGCGAAGAATCTTGGCCATAGCATCCAAAGTCAGTATCTCATCAGCATAATCACCTTTGCCGGTTTCTATTATATCCTGCGCCTCTTCGTAAGTAAACCTGCGGTTGGAACGCGTAACCGTGCGAGCTATACGTGAGGAATGCACCTTGGCATCCGTATCCATCTCAAATATACATGAGAACGTAAGTTTGTCCTCGTCCGGACGCAGCGAGCATATACCGTTACTGAGATGCTCCGGCAGCATAGGCACCACACGATCCACCAGATACACCGAAGTAGCCCTGTTTCTCGCCTCCTTGTCCAATGTGGAGTCCGGCTGCACATAATGAGTCACATCGGCAATATGCACACCCACCTCATAATTACCATTCGGCAATTTTCTTATTGACAAGGCATCATCAAAATCCTTGGCATCCTTGGGGTCTATAGTAAATGTCGTTACATCACGCATATCCAAGCGGCTTGCCACCACCTCGTCTGTAATTCCGGCATCAATCTTGGCGGCCGCATCCTCCACCGACTTTGGATAGCGGTAAGGTAACCCAAACTCAGCCAATATTGCATGCATCTCGGTAGTGTTCTCGCCGGTTTTACCAAGAATATCCAAAACGTCACCAATAGGATTCTTGGCATCATCTGGCCATGAGGTGATGCGAACCACAGCTTTATCCCCTGTCACGCCACCTTTCAACTTGTTCTTGGGTATAAGTATGTCCGTGGCCAAAAACTTACTGTCGGTCTGCAAAAACGCATATTGCTTCGCCACATTCAGAGTGCCTATGAAAGTCTGCTCCTTTGGCTCTATAATCTCCATCACTTCAGCCTCCGGTTCCACACCGCGACGACGTGCAGCCACAATCACACGCACCTTGTCGCCGTTAAGCGCATGCATAGAATTCCTTTCAGCCACAAATATGCTCTCGCCATCCTCATCGGTAACAACCGAGTTCTTACCGTTGGAACGGCGCACAAACACACCGGTAGTCACATTGCTACGTGCCGGAGCCTTGTATTTGCCCGGCGATGTTTCTATCAAATCACCGTCAAACGCCATACCGGCAAGCAACATCGCCACCGAGCGTTGAGCCGCAGGAGTGTCCGCACCTATGGCATATGACACTTGCTTATAATTGAACGTACCTGTTTTCTGCTCACTTATATAATTGGCCACTTCCCTTAGCAGGTCTTTGGCTGTAAGTCTCTTGGAATTTGTTTTCTTTGCTGCCATAATATGTATGGTTTAGGTTATATAATAAGAACGCTCCGGCCTTGATGTTTGTTATACGCGGAGCGCGCCCGCCACTCACCCTGATTTGCAAGGTTGTGGATGCAGGCACGCTCCCGTGATGCAATTCTATCGTTATGTTTATGCGTCGATATTCGCGTAATTGGCGTTGGACTCTATGAAGTCACGGCGTGGCTCCACATCCTCACCCATCAGCATGGAGAAAATACGATCGGCCTCGGCCGCATCGCTGATCTGCACCTGCTTCAACAAGCGCTTTTCAGGCGACATAGTTGTGTCCCTAAGCTCTTCCGCACTCATTTCACCAAGACCCTTGTAGCGCTGCACCTTGGTTTTTTCGCCATATTGAGCTATAAACTGCTGCACTTGAGCATCTGTCCAGCAATACTCCTCATTCTTGCCGCGTGTACATTTATACAACGGCGGAGTTGCCAAATACAAGTATCCGTTTTCAATAATCGGACGCATACGGCGGAAAAAGAATGTCATAAGCAAAGTAGCAATGTGGGCACCGTCCACATCAGCATCGGTCATAATGATTATTTTATGATAAGCCAGTTTGCTTATGTTCACTTCCTTTTGATCCTCTTCTGTGCCTATTGTCACACGCATAGCCTTGAAGAGGTTAGTTATCTCCTGATTATCAAACACTCGGTGTTCCATAGCCTTCTCTACATTCAAGATTTTGCCTCGCAATGGCAAAATAGCCTGGAATGTACGGTCGCGTCCCTGCTTTGCCGTTCCACCTGCAGAGTCTCCCTCCACAAGAAACAGCTCACAATCCTCAGCATGACGGCTTGAACAGTCGGCCAATTTTCCAGGAAGACCACCACCGCTCAACGGTGACTTACGCAACACCTTGTCTCGGGCATTACGAGCCGCATGACGAGCCTTAGCTGCCACAATCACCTTGCTGACAATAGCCTTGGCCTCACGAGGATGCTCCTCAAGATAATTACCCAAAGCCTCGCTCACTGCTGTTTGAACAGCGCCTATAGCTTCATTGTTACCGAGCTTGGTTTTTGTTTGACCCTCAAACTGAGGCTCAAGCACTTTCACCGACACCACAGCTGTCAACCCCTCGCGGAAGTCAGAAGCGTCCACAGTCACCTTCTCTTTCTCAAACATCTTGTTGTCGTCACCATACTTTTTAAGAGTAAGGGTCAGACCGCGACGGAAGCCTGTGAGATGAGTACCACCTTCTATGGTATTGATATTGTTAACAAACGAGTATACATTCTCGTTGTAAGTATTGTTATATGTAAGCGCCACTTCCACAGGAATACCACCACGCTCAGTATTGAGATGAATCACATCGTCTATCAACGACTCCTTGTTGCCGTCAATATACTCCACAAACTCCCTTAATCCGTCTTTGCTGTAGAAAGTTTCGCTTTTGGGCACACCTTCTTCATTCACATCACGCATATCTGTGAGCTTAAGAGTTATACCTGCATTCAAGAATGCAAGATCCCGAAGACGGTTGGCCAATATGTTATAATCATAAACCGACACGGTGAAGATCGTGTCATCAGGCAAGAATGTAATGCTCGTACCGGTGGTGTCGCTTTCGCCTATAACTTGCAATTCCGTTGTGGCTTTGCCTCGTGAGAATTCCTGCATATACACCTTACCATCCCTGCGTACCTCTGCACGCAGATATGTGCTCAGCGCATTCACACATGACACACCCACGCCGTGCAAACCGCCACTCACCTTGTAACTGCCTTTGTCAAACTTACCTCCGGCATGCAACACAGTCAACACCACTTCCAGTGCACTCTTGTGCTCCTTTTCGTGCATATCCACCGGAATACCGCGACCATCATCCACCACAGTTATTGAATTGTCGGCATTGATGGTCACTTCTATATCCTTGGCAAAGCCGGCCAGCGCTTCGTCTATCGAGTTATCCACCACTTCATATACCAAATGGTGCAAACCTTTTTCCGATATATCGCCTATGTACATGGCCGGACGCTTACGCACCGCCTCCAAGCCTTCAAGCACCGTGATGTTACTCGCGCTGTATTCTTCTTCTTTCTCTGCCATTATTGATTATGGTTTATTCTTTGCTATGTTTGAAGCCACACATGCGGCCCCAGCTCTTTTCATGTTTTGAGCAAACAAAATTACAAAAAAATCCGCAACCCTACCAAACTTTTACATCAATAATACACAATCACTTGATTTTCAACCAAAACACATAGAAATTTGACTTCCAACCATCGCATTCAGATATCAATAATATGTGAAATAATGTGAAAAATCAAACCAAACACTTGCACATTCAAAAAACTCGCCTTACCTTTGCAGCGCTTTTAAGCCATCGGGGTGTAGCTCAGCCCGGTTTAGAGTACGCGTCTGGGGGGCGTGTGGTCGCAAGTTCGAATCTTGTCACCCCGACTGAAAAATGCTGATAATCAATGATTGTCAGCATTTTTTTTGTATACTTCCTAAAATACCACAACAAAACAAGGGGTACACCAACAAACTACTTGGCGCACCCCTACTATATATCCGCTAAAACCTTTGGTTACTCACCGCAATGACAGGCGGAATCACCACAGCCTCCCTCCGAAGAACACCCGCAGTCATCACCGCAATCGCCCCAGCCACATCCGCAACCACCGTGCTGCATTTTGAG
>CAMWXV010000040.1 GCA_947178305.1 uncultured Porphyromonadaceae bacterium
CCCTGCGTCTCCGGCTATCTCACCATATAGATCTATCTTATATAGCTCTTCTATGGAAAGAGTTCTGAGCCAAAGATACGGGGAGATGAGTGCCATGTATTATGATGGTTGGTAAATGGTGAATTGCTGTTATGATTTCGTATATTTGTGGATGAAATCATTTAATGTATGTGTATCAGATATTTTTTTGCTGCTGTTTTAGTGCTATTTCATCTATGCTCCGCTGGAGTGAACCATGTCAGGAAGTCGTATTTGGATTATGAGAAAGATGATGCAAAGTTGCTATTTCGTGTAAATGGATTTTCAAATGAAGGTAATGCAACAATTATAAATTTTGATATTGAGTGTTCGGATATGCCTTTTGTTGTTGATAGTGTGCAGATTGAGGTATGTGACACTGTTTATGCTTCTTTAGATCGCTTTATGCTCAAAGGCTATGATAGAGATGTGGTGAATAAACGTGCGTTGTACTCCATTGATGCTGAATTTCCTAAGCTCGTTAATTTTACGGATACCGATAAGATTCAGGTGTTTAGTTCTGAGGGCGTATTTGATATGCCGTTGACATTTGCGGGTAGTTTTAATGACGAAATTGATATGCTTAAAGAGGAGCAGGCGAAATTGATTGACGAGTATGAGTCGCATATTGGCATGATGCGATTGTGGAGCATTATTGTTATTGTCAGTGTATTTATTGTCGGGTTATGTATATGGTTTTGGGTAAAGCGGATACGAAGGAATTGTAACGCACGGTGCAATAGTTTGGTAGAGGAGTGTAATATTATGAAAGAAGCCATGTCTGAATGCGATTTAAGGTTGCAAGATATGTTTCGTGGCAGGTTTGATACGTTAAATATGATTTGTGGTGAATATTTTGAGAAAAAGGATTCTGTACTAACGAGAGCTACGTTGGTAAATGATGTTGAGAAAATAATAATGCGCTATCGTTCTGCTAAGGCTATTGAGGAACTTGCTTCCGGAGTGAATAAGAATATGAATCATATTCTTGAATGCATAAGTAAGCAGATTCCTGATTTGAATGATAGTGACATGTTGTTTATAACGTATCTATACGCGGGGTTCTCGTCCAAATCTATATGCCTTATGATGGACTTGAAGATTAAAAATTTTTATAATCGTCGTACGCGTTTAAAGGATAAGATTCTTGCATCTGAGGCAGTGGATAAGGTGTGGTTTGCAAGCCAAATGTAATGACCTTTTATGCTTGAGGATTTTTGACTTGTTCCTCACGCTGACATTCAGCTTATTATGTGGTGTGGTGAGGAGTATTTAACGCTATTGTGATTTGCTTATTGATGTGTGTTGGTTGTAATTTTGCTGCAAACCAATTAAATTTTTAATTATGAGAAAATTAATTTTTGCGACTTTTATGACTATGTTGTGTGTTGGAACCTTGGTGGCGAAACCTAAGTTCAAAAGTATTGACAATGATGGTAATGCTACATCAATAGTGATTGTGGATAATAATGCCGGTGACAGCATGAGTGTGAGTTCGGCAGTGTTTCATAACTTAGGGAAGTCGTTTATGGCCAATGCAATGAGGTCCAACTTGGAGAATGGCGTGGCAAAAATAACAATGGAGTTCAAAAGGTGCACTGAGTTCAGTAACTGTTATGTAGTGTTGATAATCAATGGTGAGAAAGTGAGGGTTAATGTGCCGGTTGGTGGCGTTGTCAAGAGTGGGAAGGTTCAATAAAGAAGCAGGACCGGAAAACCTTTTTAGGGGGTTGTCCGGTCCTGTTTCTTTATAATAGGATAAGTTGTAGATTATTTGTTGCTGCGGCGACCGGCGCGTGTGCGCTGTTTCTCTTGTTCGCGTAGCAGGGCTTGCTGTTTGCGCTGTGCCTCTTCAAGACGGGCCATGAATCCGCTTTTCTTTTTGGGTTTGGCTGCATTCTGACGCATTGTAGCACGCACCTTTTCCTCGCTTACCACCTTGCGGAATATATATGTCTGTATTATGGTGATAAGCAGAGAGAGCAGATAATAGTAGCTAAGACCGGCTGCATAGTTGTTGAAGAAGAACAGGAACATCACCGGCATGAGATACATCATCCACTTCATTCCGGGCATGGAATCTCCTCCGGGCTGGTTTTGCATAGTGATGCGTGTATATATGATATTGACCACAGTCATCAGTAAACAGAACAGGCTTATATGGTTGCCGAATGTAGAGGATATGAATGGTATATTCGTTGTCCAGCTGAATATGGCATCTGGAGCTGAAAGATCCTTGGCCCACAGGAATGGTTCGCCTCGTAGCTCAATGGCCGATGGGAAGAAGTTGAACATGGCTATGAGTATGGGGAACTGGAGCAGCATGGGCAAGCATCCTGAGAATGGGCTTGCTCCAGCGCGGCTGTACAGTGCCATTGTTTCCTGCTGACGTTTCATGGCGTTTTCAGTGCCTGAATATTTGTCGTTGATAGCCTTGATTTCGGGTGCGAGCACACGCATTTTGGCTTGAGACATATAGCTCTTGTATGTGAACGGGAAAAGGATGAGCTTAATGAATACGGTGAGTAGCAGGATGATGATACCGTAATTGGCTATATATTGTCCAAGGAAGTTGAAAATCGGAATGATTATTATGGTATTGATCCAACGGAACAGTGTCCATCCCAGCGGTATAAGTTTGGTGAGATGCAAGTTCTCATCAGGAGCAATGCTTTCTTCTATATCGGAGAGTAACGGATAGGAGTTCGGGCCTATGAACCATGTGAACGATGCCGGATTTTCCTGAGTTGCGGAATATTCCAGTGATGTAGATGTGGTGAGCTGTTTAATGAAGTCAGGATTGTTTTCCAGTTCCTCACTGTCTATATCGGCTCCGGTAAAGTTGCTCTGTGGCACAAGCACGGTGCTGAAAAACTGATTTTTATAGCCGATCCACTTCACGCGTTCAGTAAGTTCCTCACGGTCGGCTCCACTCTCTTTCAGATTGTCAACCTCACCGTTGGCAAACATATAGTAGATTGCGCTGTTGCGTTCTTCAAATACTCGTCCGGCTTCGTTGCGTGCCATTTTTTGGTTCCATGCCATATCAATAGTGCTTACGCTGGAGGGGATTATAGACTGCATGCCTTGCTGCACTATATCCATCTTCACTAAATATCCATGCTCTGGCAAGGTGTAACGTATGCCCCAGGAGGATCCGTTACCAAGTTGAAGCTGCATCAGTACGGTGGAGTCGTTTTCAATCACAGGTGTGAAGAAAAACTCACGAGTGTCAAACCGTTGTGTGGCTGATGTAAGAATGAAACCGTAGGAATCTGTACCTGGTGCTATGGGCGACACCTTGGTGGAGTCGTAGCTGTTGTACTCTTTGAGTGTTGCACGTGAAATGGCACCACCCTTGTTGGATATTTCCAAAGACAGCACATCATTTTCCAATTTCACAGTGGTGCTGTCGCCACTGAGATGATGGGCGAATCCGCCGTAGCGCATTATGTTTGCCAATGTCTGTTTCAGTTCTTTGACAGCCATTGACGCTGTTGCACGAGGCAGAGAGCCATAGTTTGCTGTCAAGATGTCTTTAACAGGTACCTGTGTATTGTTGGCGGTTACATAGCCACCCAATTCTCCGTTGTTCAAATTCAGGTTTACAGCACCGCTGGCAAGAGTGGTGATATTGGTTACAGAATCGGTGATACCGTAATTCTTGACAGTGGCAAGGATGGCCTGTCGGTCTGCGTTGGTGACAGAGTCGATGGTAAGGTAGTTACTGTCGGGCGTTTTTTGTGTTTCCCGGGCCAATAATTCCTGGCGTTCGCGCTCCATACGTTCGCGTTCTTCAGCAGAAGGCTGGTTGATGTACATGAAGCCGAGGATCACGGCTCCCATCAACAGCAGGCCCCAAAGCGTGTTTTTGTCCATTGTTTATTTTGAATTGTTAATGATTATTCCAAATCACAAAGTTACAACTTTTTCACCGTAACCCAATCACACATTCATAGCTTCTTTTTTCTCAAAAAGGATAAATATAAAATCCGGAAAGCTCCAATTAGGAACTTTCCGGATTTGTATTTGAAATGATGGTATATTACCAGATGATTACGCGCTCGGATTCGGGGCGGTACATTGGTTGGCCTTCAGTGATGGAGAAGGCTTCAAAGAAGGGAGCGATGTTGCGCAGTGTCACGTTGACACGGTTGCGTCCGAGGGAGTGGACATCACCAGTGGTGAGTGAGCGAATCTCTTCGTCGCGGATGTTCTGTCCCCAAAGGTTGGCGTAGTTCATATAGAACACTTGTGTAGGTGTGTAGCCGTTGATGGTTTCAGTGGCAATATCCACACCTTTCTTTTTCTGAGAATCAAGGAATGCAGTCATTGCCACACGGAGTCCTCCTTGGTCGGCAATGTTTTCGCCGAGGGTGTAGGTGCCGTTGGCTTTCAGTCCGGGAAGTACTTCCACGGCATCAAACTGGGCAACGAGACCTTGGGTCTTTTCGGAGAATGCCTTGGTGTCTTCGGCTGTCCACCAGTCGCGCATGTTTCCGTCGGCATCAAAGTTACGGCCTTGGTCGTCAAATCCGTGAGTCATTTCGTGACCTATTACCACGCCTATGCCACCATAGTTTTCTGCATCGCTGGCTTCAGGATCAAAGAACGGAGCCTGAAGAATGGCGGCGGGGAATACTATTTCGTTGGCCAGGGGGTTGTAGTAGGCGTTGACGGTTTGCGGAGTCATGCCCCATTCTGTGCGATCCACCGGTTTGCCCCATTTGCTGTAAATGTCTTTCTGGTGCCACATGCCTACGTTGTGCATGTTCTCGTAGTATGAGAGGGAGGGGTCAATTTCCATGGAAGAGTAATCTTTCCATTTGTCGGGATAACCGATTTTTACGGTGAAAGCATTGAGCTTCTTTATGGCGTTGAGCTTGGTGTCATCGCTCATCCAGTCAAGGTGCAGAATATGTTTGCCGAGGGCGGTGCGGAGGTTCTCCACGAGTTCAATCATATATTCTTTGCTGGACTGGGGGAAATATTTCTCTACGTAGAGCTGACCCACAGCTTCGCCCATGGCACCTTCTGTGGCACCGAGAGCGCGTTTCCAGCGAGGACGCTGCTGCTGAACGCCGCTCATGACTTTGTTGAATTCAAAAGAGGCGTTGCTGAAATTGTCGCTGAGTGTTCCGGCGGCCTGAGCCACGTATTTCCACAAATAGTAGTCTTTGATTTCACGGTCGGTGAGTGAGGCCATGAGGTTGTTGGCCTGGTCTACTGATTTGAGTTCGGTGACGATTACTTGCTCGGGAGACTGTATGCCCATGGTTTCAATGAAGAAGCGGTCCCATGCGATGTTGGGGTACATCTCTTTGAGCTGGGCGAAAGAGCGGGGATTGTACATAGCCGGAATATTGCGGCTTTCCTCGCGGGTGAGCGCAGAATCAGCAAGTGCAGTTTCTATCTTCATAACATTGTTCATGATGCGGTTGGCATCCTTTTTGGAGTAGCCGGCATTGCGCATCTGTGTGACAATGAGTTTCTTGTAGGCTTCGCGCACTTCTTTGTTGCGTTTGTCGTCTTTGAGGTAGTAGTCACGGTCGCCAAGTCCCATGCCGCCGCCACCTATGTACATGGCGTATACGGCGGAGTTGGCAAGGTCTTCCTGTATGCCTGCGCCGAAGAATGGTGAAGCATAGTTGCCGTGCATCCACATGAACAGGTCGGTCATGCCTTCATGCGGAGTGGTATCAATTTTCTTGAGATCGGCCAAAATTGGTTTGGCTCCTTCGGCATTGCGGCGAGCGGAGTCCATGGCCTGATTGTAGATGGTGGACACTTTGAAAGCCACTGTGCCCGGCTGGGGATTTGTGGCAGCAAGGTTAAGCACTATGTCTTTAACCCTTGCCTCACTGGAGTCGGAGAGGATGTTGAATTTGCCGTAGCGGGCGTATTCTGGAGTGAGAGGGTTTTCGTCCATCCATTTTTTGTTGACATGGAGGTAGAAGTCTGACCCCGGGGCGATTGTGTTGTCAATCTGCTTTGCATCAAGACTCTTGAGATGCTCTTTGGGAGCATCGGTGGCAAGAGCGGCTGAGCCGGCGGAAAGTGTGATCGCCATGGCTAATGCTAATGTTTTCATTTATTTGCTGTTATTGTTATGGTCAAATGGTTTGATGGCTGTGTAGAGTGTGCAGACACCGAAAGTGAGTGGCTTGGCTGTGGCTTGTTCAAATCCGGCCTGCTCCATCAGTGCGGTCATTTCCGAACCTTGTGGCACAGCGGCTATGCTTTCGGGCAAATAGGAGTATGCACGAGAGTCGTGTGACACTATGCGTCCCATCAATGGTATGATGCCACGTGTGTAAAGTTTGTACAGTGGTTTGATTATCGGGGATGTGGGTGTGGACAGTTCCAGTACAACGAGTGTGCCTCCGGGCTGTAGAACCCGTAGCATGGAGCGGTAGCCTTGCAGCAGGTGCTCAAAGTTGCGCACGCCATATGCCACTGTGACACATTGAAATGTGTTGTCGCTGAACGGAAGGTTGAGACAGTCGGCCACTTGGAGGTTGATACGAGATTCAAGTTTGGCTTTTTTGACTTTTTCAATCCCGACATCTATCATGCCCTGCGATAAATCTATCCCGGCGATACCGGCCGAGCATCGGCGAGCCATGAGTATGGCCATATCGGCGGTGCCGGTGGCTACGTCAAGTATTCTGTGCGGACGAATGGAGGCTACGTGTCTTACGGCTTTGCGTCTCCACAAACGGTCAATTCCGAGTGTCATGGCACGATTCATGAAATCGTAGGCCGGCGCGATATTGTTGAACATGGCGCGCACTTGTGAGGCTTTGCCTGAGCCGGAGTTGTAGGGGTTGATATTTTCGCAGTTGATATGTGGCATTATTTAGAGATGTTTTGCAGGCAGTCTATCACATTGACGGCTATGCGGTCGGTGAGATTGGTTTCATCGGCCTTGACGAATTGAGATCCGGTTACATGCTCGTAAAGTTCTATGTATCGTTCAGATACACTTTGGCAGAACTCGGGTGTCATTTCGGGTACTTTTTCGCCTGTGCGTCCCATGAAGCCGTTGTCAATGAGCCATTGACGTACAAACTCTTTTGACAGCTGACGCTGTGGCAGTCCTTTTTCAAAGCGCTCTTCGTAGCCTTCGGCATAGAAGTAGCGAGAAGAATCGGGTGTGTGGATTTCGTCAATGAGATACACTTTGCCGTTGTGTTTACCGAATTCGTATTTTGTGTCAACGAGTATGAGTCCTTTTTCGGCAGCCATTTTTGTGCCGCGCTCAAAGAGTGCGCGTGTGTAACGCTCCATAGTGCAGTAGTCTTCTTCCGATACTATGCCACGAGCTATGATTTCTTCGCGCGATATGTTTTCGTCATGTCCTTCGTCGGCTTTGGTGGTCGGAGTGATTATAGGCTCGGGGAAACGCTCGTTCTCGCGCATTCCGTCAGGCAGTTTTACTCCGCACAGTTCACGGCATCCGGCCTGGTATTCGCGCCAGGCGCTGCCTGTGAGGTAGCCACGGATTATCATTTCCACTTTGAACCCTTCGCATTTGAGACCTACTGTGGCCATGGGATCGGGTGTGGCAAGTTTCCAGTTGGGAACGATGTCGGCTGTGGAGTCAAGGAAATAGGCTGCAATCTGGTTAAGAACCTGTCCTTTGTAGGGTATGCCTTGTGGCAGAATGACATCAAATGCCGATATGCGGTCGGTGGCAATCATTACAAGCAGGTCGGAGCCAATGGTGTAGACGTCGCGCACTTTGCCGTGATAAACGGCTGTTTGTTCCGGAAAATTGAAATCTGTGGATATCAATGTAGTAGCCATAATAAAAATATTATGAGAGTAGAAATATGTGAATTATGTATATTTTACGGTGCGAAGTTACTAATAATTTCGCTGTACGACAAATAATTGTGTGCTATGTTGATGGCGGGAGACGGCTTGGCTAATGTGGACGTGATGAACTGTTTAGGGGTGTGAGATGTTATGGTTTGTACTATGACTGCTATTAAAATTAATGTGAATGTATGGACAAAAAAAGACTTACGGCTGAAAACGGACGTCCGATAGCCGATAACCAGAATGTTGCCACGGCCGGTTTGCGCGGGCCTTTTGTGGCTCAGGATCCGTGGTATCTTGAAAAGATTGCTCATTTTGACCGAGAGGTGATACCTGAAAGGAGAATGCATGCCAAGGGGTCGGGTGCGTTTGGTACTTTTGTTGTCACCAATGATATTTCGGAGTATACTCGTGCTTCTATATTTTCGGAGGTGGGCAAGCAGACTCCGTGTCTTGTGAGATTTTCCACTGTGGCGGGAGAGCGCGGCGCTGCTGATGCTGAGCGCGATATACGTGGTTTTGCCATGAAGTTTTATACCGATCAGGGTAACTGGGATCTGGTGGGCAATAACACTCCGGTGTTTTTTCTACGTGATCCACTGAAATTTCCGGACTTGAATCATGCTATCAAGCGTGATCCGCGTACAGGTATGCGTAGTGCCACTAGCAACTGGGATTTCTGGACTCTTCTCCCTGAGGCTTTGCATCAGGTTACTATAACTATGTCGCCTCGTGGCATTCCGGCTTCGTTTCGCCATATGCACGGATTCGGTAGCCATACCTACAGTTTTATCAACAAGGATAACAAGCGCACTTGGGTGAAGTTTCATTTACGCACATTGCAGGGCATAAGGAATCTAACTGATCAAGAGGCTGAGGCTATTATAGCAAAGGATCGTGAGTCGCATCAACGAGATCTGTTTGAGGCCATAGAGCGAGGTGAGTATCCTCGCTGGAGGATGCAGGTGCAGTTGATGACCGAGGAGCAGGCAAGGGAGTATGGCATAAATCCGTTTGATCTCACCAAGGTGTGGTATCATAAGGACTTCCCGCTTCACGATGTTGGCATTCTGGAACTGAACCGCAATCCTGAAAATTTCTTTGCTGAGATTGAGCAGGCTGCGTTCAATCCTGCCAATATTGTGGACGGTATAGGTTTCTCGCCTGACAAGATGCTTCAGGGCCGATTGTTTTCTTATGGCGATGCGCAGCGTTATCGTCTTGGCGTTAATCATAATCTTATTCCGGTGAACAGACCGAGATGTCCGTTTCATTCGTATCATCGTGATGGACAGATGCGTACTGACGACAATTATGGTGCTGCTGTTTCGTATGAGCCTAACAGTTTTGGCGAATGGCGGGATTCTCCGGGGATGAAAGAGCCTCCGTTGGAGCTGCACGGTGCGGCATACAGCTATGATGAGCGTGAGTATGATGACGATTATTATACTCAACCCGGCAAGTTGTGGAGACTGATGAGTGATGAGGACAAGGCGGCTACGTGCCAAAATACTGCGGTGCAGATGGAGGGTGTGCCTTTATTTATAAAGCAGCGACATTTGCGAGCTTGCAATAATGCTGATAGTGAGTATGGCCAAATGCTTGCCAAAGCGCTTGGCATAGATTTGGACGAGGCTCTTGTGGCTGAGGATCCGGCTCATCCATCCTGGGACAAGCGTGTGGGTGTCAATGGTTGCGTGAGCGACAAGTGACACTGAGTTTTGAGCCGAGAACGGTTGCTGACTTCAAGATTGCCGGTTTGAGTGGCTTGGTGTTGTTTGTGCCGGTGACGCTTATTGCCGGGTATACGGTGTATCCTGCGAGCCGGAATATGCGACGAAGTGCTTTAACGGTCGGTCTTGTCTGTGTGAGGCTGAGCGGCCATGGCGCTGTGCAGGCGCAAATAATGCCGAGTCGGGCACCATGATGCAGCTGTTTTGGCATGGCACCTGGTGCAGAGGTATCAATGAGGGCATATACCAATCGGTCAAGCAGCAGTTTGAGTGTGCCGGGTATGGAGCTCCAGTATACCGGTGTGGCGATTATCACACTGTCGGCTTTTGCAAGCAGGGTTGCCGTGTCGTGAGCGTCGTCGTGCGGCAATATGCACGAACCTGATGTGCGGCATTTCATGCAGGCTATGCATGGACGCAGGGTCATGTGGCTGAGTGTGAGTCGTGTCACGTTGGCTCCGGCATCTTTGGCTCCGCGCTCTGCTGCGTCAAGCAACTTTGCCACGTTGCCGTCCGGTCGCGGTGATGCCATGATGGTGACAACGAATGGTGACTTGTTTTGCTCCATAATCAAGGTTTAAAAACAGAGCGAGCGCAATTGCGCTCGCTCTGTCGTGTTATAGGGATGATTAAAATTCGGCGTTTTTGGGTGTGCGCGGGAACGGTATCACATCGCGGATGTTGGTCATTCCTGTAACGAACAGAACCAGGCGCTCAAATCCGAGACCAAATCCGGAGTGGGGTACGGAGCCAAAGCGGCGTGTGTCAAGATACCACCACATATCTTTCATTGGTATGTCAAGTTCCTCTATGCGGCCAAGCAGTTTGTCGTAGTCGGCTTCGCGTTCGGAACCGCCGATGATTTCACCGATTTTGGGGAAGAGAACGTCCATGGCGCGCACTGTGCGACCGTCTTCGTTCTGCTTCATGTAGAAGGCTTTGATGTCTTTTGGGTAGTCGGTGAGTATTACGGGGCGTTTGAAATGCTCTTCTACGAGGAAGCGTTCGTGTTCGCTCTGAAGGTCTGCGCCCCAGAATACTGGGAATTCAAATTTGTGACCACTTTCTTCAAGTATTTTTACACCTTCGGTGTAGGTGAGGCGTACAAATTCTTGCTCAACAACTGATTTTAGACGGTTGACCAATTCGGGGTCGTACATCTGAGCGAGGAAGTCAATGTCGTCGCGGCAGTTGTCAAGTGCGTAGTTGATACAATATTTAATGAACTCTTCGGCGATATCCATGTTGTCGGCAATGTCGTAGAAGGCCATTTCCGGTTCTATCATCCAAAATTCCGACAAGTGACGTGGAGTGTTGGAGTTTTCGGCGCGGAATGTGGGGCCAAATGTGTAGATGGCTCCAAGTGCGGTGGCTCCGAGTTCGCCTTCAAGTTGTCCGCTTACGGTCAGGGCGGTGGGTTTGCCGAAGAAGTCTTCGGAGTAGTCTACCTTGCCGTCCTCTGTTTTGGGCAGGTTGTTGAGATCCAGTGTTGTGACCTGGAACATAGCTCCTGCGCCTTCACAGTCGCTGGCTGTGATGAGGGGTGTGTTGAGGTAGAAGAATCCGCGTTCGTTGAAAAATTTATGTATTGCGAAAGCCAAAGTGCTGCGTACGCGGAGCACTGCTCCGAATGTGTTGGTGCGTGGACGCAGATGTGCTTTCTCGCGTAGGAATTCCAGTGTGTGTCCTTTTTTCTGCAAGGGGTATGTTTCGGGATCGGCGGTGCCGAACAGCTGGAGTGTTTCGGCTTGTACTTCCACTGATTGACCTTTACCCATGGATTCGCATAATGTGCCTGTGACATGTACGCTTGATCCGGTGGTGACAGGACGCAACTGCTCATCGGTGAACTTGGTCATGTCAAGGACGATCTGTATGTTCTTGATGGTGGAACCGTCGTTGAGGGCGATAAACTGTACGTGTTTGTTGCCTCGGCGGGTACGTACCCATCCCATCACGCTAACCTCTTTGCCTATCATTTCAGGCGAGAAGAGTGTTATGATTTTATCTCGTTTCATGATGATTATAGATATTTCAAGTTTTATTCAAAAGATCCCATTTTGAGGAAGTTGACTTCTTCCTGTGTGAGATAGCGCCAGCGTCCGCGTGGAAGGTTCTTTTTGGTGAGTCCTGCGAAATATACGCGGTCAAGCTTGGTGACATGGTAACCGAGGCTTTCAAACAGGCGGCGTACAATACGGTTACGTCCGGAATGGATTTCAATACCTGCCTGATTGCGGTCGGTTTCGGTGGCGTAGCTGATTGCATCGGCATGTATGGGGCCGTCTTCAAGTTCTATGCCGTCGGCTATGCGCTGCATATCGTCTTCGGATATGTCTTTGTCGGTCCATACGTGATAGATTTTTTTCTTCACGTATTTCGGGTGTGTGAGCTTGGATGCGAGGTCGCCATCGTTGGTGAGCAGTAGCACTCCGGTGGTGTTGCGATCCAAACGTCCAACGGGGTATATGCGGGCATCGCATGCTCCTTTGACAAGATCCATTACTGTAAGACGGCCGTTGGGGTCGTCGGAGGTGGTGACGCAATCTTTGGGCTTATTGAGCAGGATGTAGCATTTTTTCTCCAGTGTCACGAGCTTCTCATCATACTCCACAGTGTCTTTGTGGGTGATTTTTGTGCCGAGTTCGGTGACAACTTCGCCGTTGACTTTCACCAAACCCTGCTGGATGTATTCATCGGCTTCGCGACGTGAGCAGATGCCGGCGTTGGCCATGTATTTGTTGAGGCGAATCTCTTCGTTCGGATCAATAATCGGTGCTTCGTATTCCACTTTCTTGGGGCGTGGTACAAAACTTTTGCCGCCTTGTGGCATGCCAAACTGGTTTTGGCGAGGACCTTGATTGCGGTTGTTGTAGCGGTTGTTGTATCCTCCGGGTCGGTTATTGTTGTAACGGTTGTTGTATCCACCTTGGCGATTGTTGTTGTATCCTCCGGG
>CAMWXV010000041.1 GCA_947178305.1 uncultured Porphyromonadaceae bacterium
GTGGCGCTTAGGCATATATCGCAGAACTTTTATTCCGCATTGCCTGGTTTTGCATTTGATATTGATAATCGCGGATGCTTAACGGTGATACACAATAACATGTCGTTTAAATCCTTGCAGACAAACGATGTGGTGAATTTGATTTCGTCAGATATGTTTGAATGGCTTGGTAGGCACGACAATGTTATCAATTCAGGTGGAATAAAAATTCATCCTGAATGTGATGAGGCTTTACTTGCTGAGGTTATTGTAGACCGATGTTATTATATTACATCTCGGTTGCATGACAGATGGGGCGAGGTGCCGGTGCTTGTGCTTGAAGGGGAAGATAATGGTTGTGCTGATGCATATTTGGAAGCGGCTTCACGACTGTTGCCTAAGTATCATGTTCCCAAAAATGCTGTTTGGTTACGAGAGTTTGAGCGTACTGTGTCTGGAAAAATTAAAAGAATACGAGTTATATGAACATAATTACACTTAGCTCTATAGAGAGTCACAAATTGGCATCCTTGTTTTGCGGTCTTACGGAAGCTCAATTGCGTCAAAGTATAGAGTCTGAACATGGTGTGTTTATTGCAGAAAGTCCTAAAGTGATAAAAGTGGCATTGGATGCCGGCTATGAACCGCTGGCGCTGTTGTGTGAATCAAAACATATATTGGGCGATGCTGCTGAGATTATAGCTCGATGCGGAGATATTCCGGTGCTAACAGGACCAAGAGAGCTGTTGGCTGGAATTACAGGATATAAACTTACACGAGGAGTGCTTTGTGCAATGCATCGGCCTCAATCTCCATCAGTAGAGCATGTTTGCAAAAATGCGAGCAGGGTAGTGGTTATAGACTCTGTTACTGATACCACTAATATCGGTGCCATATTTCGGTCTGCTGCAGCTTTGGGTATAGATGCTGTATTGCTTAACCGCACAGCTTGTGATCCACTGAATCGTAGGTCAATTCGGGTTAGCATGGGGAGTGTATTCCTTGTACCTTGGACATGGATTGATAATATGGATCAGGTAAAAAATCTTGGATTTAAAACTGCGGCGATGGCATTGTCGTCTGACTCCATCTCCATAGATAGCCCCATACTTGCCTCTGAGCCGAGACTTGCTATCATTATGGGCACAGAGGGTGATGGTTTGCCACTCAAGGTGATTAACGGGGCTGATTATGTTGTGAAGATACCTATGAGTCACAATGTGGATTCTCTCAATGTGGCAGCAGCTGCCGCAGTGGCTTTTTGGCAGTTGAGAAGAATTTAATAAACAGTTATTACACGATTTATTTAACGGTGAAAATTCTTAAGAAATGAATATTACAGACATTAAAATAAAGGATTTTAATTATCCGCTTCCGGATTCTAAAATAGCTAAACACCCATTGGTCAATCGTGATGAGTGTCTTTTATTGGTGCGTGATTCAAATGGTGCGTTGAGCAAGCATATATTCAATGAGCTTCCGGACTTGTTGCCTGATGATGCCATGCTCGTTTATAACAATACAAAGGTTATTAATGCACGTTTGAGGATGTCAAAGGCAAGTGGTGCCACAATTGAAATATTTTGTCTTGAGCCTGTGGCTCCAAGTGATTATGCGTTGGCTTTTGCGCAAACTCAAAACTGTTCTTGGTTGTGTTTTGTGGGCAATAGCAAGCGCTGGAAAAGTGGTGATTTGGAGATGCCTCTTGTCATATCGGGACAAGATGTGGTTCTGACAGCCACGCGTGTTGAAAAACAAGATAATGCATCAATTGTGCAATTCAGTTGGAACAATCCGTCTGTTTCGTTTTCACAAATCATAGAGCATGCAGGAGAAATACCCATACCGCCGTATCTTAACAGGGCAACAGAGTCAAGCGACACAAGTGACTATCAAACCGTGTTTTCGCATATAGAGGGCTCGGTTGCCGCACCTACTGCCGGGCTTCACTTTACGGATCGGGTGCTTGGCGATATTGATTCGCGCCAAATTCCTCGCCGAGAATTGACCTTGCATGTTGGGGCTGGAACTTTCCAACCGGTTAAATCTGATACAATTGGAGAGCATTTGATGCATAGTGAATTTATATCTGTGTCAAAAAAGTTGATAGAAGAGCTTGCGTTTACAGATAGAAAAGTCTTTGCCGTTGGCACAACATCTGTCCGCACGCTTGAAAGTCTTTATCATATTGGGTGTATGATATCACAAGGAATGGATGTTGGTGAAGTGCCGCAATGGTATCCATATTCGGAATCTCATCCGGCTTTATCAATGCAGCAATCCATGAGTAATGTGGTGGAATATCTTAATGGTAAAAATTTGGAAACACTTGTGGCCTCAACGAGAATAATCATTGCTCCGGGATATGATTATAAAGTGGTAAAAGGTATGGTTACTAATTTCCATCAGCCTCAAAGTACTTTGCTCCTTTTGGTGTCAGCTTTTACTAAAGGAGATTGGAAGCGGATGTATGAATATGCGCTTGAGAATAGTTTTAGATTTTTGAGCTACGGGGATGCTTGTTTGCTGCTGTGAAACACTGTTGTGAATGTTCCACGAAGTTATTAACAATGGTGTGCAGTTATGAACAATTTAAACTGATTTGACATTTCTTGTCATTGCAGATAGCATAAAAATCAATTACTTTGCAGTTGTAAATCACACATTACAACAACCTATGGGCAAAATAATTGCAATAGCAAATCAAAAAGGCGGTGTAGGTAAGACTACTACCACAATCAATCTTGGAGCATCTCTTGCCATGGAAGGTAAGAAGGTGCTTATAATTGATGCCGACCCGCAGGCCAATGCTACATCCGGGTATGGTATCAGTCCCGATAGCATGACTTCATCTATTTATGAGTGTTTGGCTGATGATTATCCTCTTGACGGCTCTCAGGTGCCCACTTGTGTAAAAGGTCTTGATCTTGTAGGTTCTCGTATTGATTTGGCCGGAGCCGAACTTGAATTGATTAATCGTCCGAATCGCGAGAAAGTCCTTGCCAATCTACTCCAAGGCGTAGCTGAAAAATACGATTACATATTGATTGACTGTTCTCCGTCACTCGGACTTATCACAGTTAATGCTCTTACGGCGGCTAACTCTGTGATTATCCCTGTGCAGGCCGAATATTTTGCGCTTGAAGGTATAAGCAAGCTAATAAACACTATACGTATTATCAAGCCTAAATTAAATCCTGGACTTGAAATAGAAGGTTTCTTGCTTACAATGTACGATGCCAGATTGCGTTTGGCAAATCAGATTTACGAAGAACTCAAAGGGCATTTCGGTGATATGGTGTTTACAACCGTAATACCACGAAACATACGTTTGAGTGAAGCTCCGTCGCATGGTTTGCCAGCTATTCTGTATGATTCAGAAAGCCGTGGAGCCACATCACATGTGATGCTTGCTCGTGAAATCATCTCACGGCATAAGAAACAAAAAAATCACGCATAAAAACATTATACAATTATGAATCCCCGACGCAGTGCGTTGGGCCGTGGCCTTGATTCGCTCATATCCATGGACGATGTGCCGGCACGCGGCTCCTCCGCAATAAATGATATTGATATAGAGCTTATAGCTCCAAATCCGGATCAACCTCGAACCACATTTGACGAGGAAGCTCTTGAAGAGTTGGCCGCGTCCATTCGTGAACTCGGCATTATCCAGCCGCTATCTTTGCGTAAGGTGGCTCCTAATTCTTATCAGATAATTGCTGGAGAACGTCGTTATCGTGCCGCAAAAATGGCTGGGCTTACTACCGTGCCGGCATATATTCGTACGGCTTCTGATAGCGAACTCACAGAAATGGCTTTGATTGAGAACATTCAGCGTGAAGATCTCAATGCTATAGAAATAGCATTGACATTTAAAAAACTCATTGACCAATACGATTTGACTCAAGAGCGTTTGAGCGAGCGAATTGGCAAGAAGAGAGCAACCGTTGCAAATTTTCTTCGTCTGCTTCGTTTGCCTGCAGAAGTCCAGTTGGGATTGCGTGACCGCCGTGTGGATATGGGGCATGCACGTGCATTGCTGTCAATGGACAACCCTACTGATCAACTGAAGTTGTATACCCGAATTATCAAAGAGGGGCTTTCTGTACGCAAGGTTGAGGAGTTGGCCAAAGCTATGCGCGATCAAGCGAGCGCAAATACTAAACCACGCACATCATCGTCAAGCAAAGATTACGAGATTCTGCGTAATCATCTTTCATCAAGATTTCATACAGATGTGTTGTTCTCATGTAATAATTCCGGTAAAGGAAAAATTTCATTTACTTTCAAGAATGAGGATGAACTTGCCAGATTAATTACTATCTTTGACACAATTAAAGGTGACTCAGAGTAGAGTCATTATGTGTTTCTGCCAGAGATGGCAGTGTATTTATTTGTGTATTAATAGACTACAATAATCACGCTTAATAGTGCAAAGAAGAACAGCAGTTAGCGGAAATATTACTAAAACGATGTGCAGCATAATTGTTTTTATGTTGTTGTCATCATTTAACATTTTTTCAGCCAACCCGCGAAAACCTATGCGGGCTCCTAAAAACAATTCGTCAACTATTGTTAGTTTGTCAGATTCTATCCCAATGGCTGATGCTGTTATGGGAGATAAAACTACATTCAGTGCAGACACTATAGTGATAATGGATACAGTGTCTGTACTTAATGCGTCAGTATTAAGTACTGCACAAGATACTGTTATTGTGAATAGGGATGTCCGCACAGTAAAGATATTTAACCCGGATCCTGTGCGCGCAGTGTGGTTATCGGCATTGTTCCCGGGATTAGGTCAGATCTACAATAGAAAATATTGGAAATTGCCAATATTGGTGGCCGGATATATGGCATTGGGTTATGGAACATCGTGGAACAATGGTATGCTTAGGGACTATACTCGTGCATATAGTGACTTGATGGACAACGACCCTGCAACTAAAAGTTATATGGATTTTTTCCCTCCCACTACTAAAGAGGAGAACCTAAATAAATCTTGGCTTTCATCCACAATGAAGCATCGCAAGGATTTTTATCGCCGTAACCGTGATTTGTGTATCATAGGTATGGTCGGTGTGTATCTTGTGGCTATGGTAGATGCGTATGTTGATGCATCGTTAGCCCATTTTGACATCACTCCAGATTTGTCATTGGATTGGGCTCCGGCTGTGATTCCTGATAGTCGTAGCAATTTGCCAGGCGTAGGACTTCAGTGGGCTTTAACTTTTTAATCAAACCAATTCAACATGATTCAACGACTTTGCTTATTAATAGCTATTGGTGCAGCATCTATATCAGCATTTGCTGCTCCAAGCATATTGGATATAAAGCATTCAATAACAGATAATAATATCATAGCTCCCGAAAGTTTTGAAACTAAAACCAGAGAGTTGGAGCAAAACTTCTATCTCAAGACATATACAGAGCAGAGTGACAACTCGCAGGTTATGACTGGTACAGCAAAGGAGTATGAAGAGCTTCTCAGTCGTATTCCTGCCGAGATTGAGATGCCGTACAATGCAATTGTGGGCAAATTCATTGATATGTATCTTGGCAAACGTCGCAATCTTGTAGCCGACATGCTTGCACTTCATAACTATTATGGCAAGATATTTCTTGAAGAGCTGATAAAGGAAAAAATGCCGTTGGAGTTACAGTATTTACCGGTTATTGAGTCGGCTTTGAATCCGAATGCTGTATCAAGAGCGGGTGCTGCTGGTCTTTGGCAATTTATGCCTGCTACGGCAACAGGACTTGGTTTGGAGGTAAACTCTCTCGTGGATCAGCGTCGTGACCCTCGGCTCTCTTCGCGAATGGCTGTGAGGTATCTTAAGCAGCTTTACGAAATATATGGAGATTGGTCGTTGGCGATTGCCGCATATAACTGTGGTCCCGGTAATGTTAACAAGGCTTTACGGCGTGCTGGGGGCGGCAAAAAGGATTTTTGGGAAATATATAATTATTTGTTGAGCGAGACTCGTGGATATTTGCCCGCATTCATTGCTGCCAACTACGTGATGACTTACTATAATCGCTATGGAATTCGTCCTACGCTTGTAAAGCAACAGCTTGTCACAGATACTGTGCAAGTTAATCATCGCGTTCATTTCAATCAAATTGCTGAGGTTCTTAACATTCCGATTGATGAAATAAGAATGCTTAATCCTCAGTTTCGTAAAGATATAATTCCTGGAGACAATCATCCATATCAATTGGTGCTCCCTTCTCAGCAATGCTTGAGTTACATAATGAGTGAAGACGCCATATTGGCTCATGATTCAGAATTGTATGCTCGTCGCACTTATGTGGAGCCCGGAGAACGACAAGAGCAAACCATGCCAAATGACAATGGCGAAAGCAATGCTTTGGCAGCAGCTTCTCAAACTCAGAATGCTGATGGAAATAATCCTATTGACGATGCTGTGAATGGTAATGTGAAACGAATAACGCACAAGGTGGGTCGTGGTGAGAACCTCCGAGACATAGCTAAAAAATATGGCGTAAGCGCTACAGACATAAAACGTCTTAACAAATTGCGCCGTGGAAAAGTTAAGGAAGGCGATTCTTTGGTGATTGAAGTTGTGGAGCGCAAGCCTACAACAGCAAGCTCAGAACCGATGTTGGCTAATAATATAACAGCAAAGGATAGGGAAGCTGCTGAACGAGGAAAAGCTGAGCGCAAAGAGCTGACCAAGGTTGCGTCAACAAGTCGCAAGGAAGATACCAAAGAGAAAACTTCGTCTAAAGCCAAAAAAGATAGGGCATCAAAGGTTACAACCTATAAAGTGAAGTCAGGTGATACCCTTGAAAAAATAGCGAAAAAACATGGTACTACTATTGATGCCATACGACAGGCAAATGGCATGAGTAAAGGCCAGAGTCGCATAAATATAGGTCAATCAATCAAGATTCCGTCAAAAGGTGCGAGCGTGTCAAAATCCAAATCGTCTTCTAAAAAGAAAAAGGGACGTAGAAGAAGCCGTAGATAAGCACTTTGTGACATTTTGATATTAAACTCCTTGATTTTAACTAAAATTAAGGAGTTTTTCTTGTGCCATCATTAATATCTTTTCGTTATATTTGTACACAAATCAATACCATTAAATACAAAAAATATGGATATTAATAAAGTTATCAGCAGCCTTGAAGCCAAGCATCCTGGCGAGAAAGAATATCTCCAGGCTGTACGAGAAGTACTTATGTGTGTAGAGGATGTGTACAATCAGCATCCTGAGTTTGAAAAGGCACGCATTATAGAGCGAATGGTTGAGCCTGATCGCATTCTCACGTTCCGTGTTACATGGATTGATGACAATGGCGAAGTGCAGACTAATTTGGGTTATCGCGTACAATTCAACAATGCAATAGGTCCATATAAAGGAGGCATTCGTTTCCATGCTTCAGTGAATCTGTCAATCCTTAAATTTCTCGGCTTTGAGCAAACATTCAAAAATGCTCTTACCACATTGCCTATGGGTGGTGCCAAAGGTGGTAGTGATTTCTCACCACGCGGTAAGAGCGATGCCGAAATTATGCGTTTTTGTCAGGCATTTATGTTGGAGTTATGGAAAAATATCGGCATAGACCGTGACGTTCCTGCCGGAGATATAGGAGTAGGGGGTCGTGAAGTTGGTTATATGTATGGTATGTACAAAAAACTTTGTAACGAATGTGACGGATCAATGACCGGCAAAGCCATGTCTTTTGGCGGTAGCAGAATACGTCCTGAAGCTACAGGCTTCGGAGCTCTTTACTTTGTGCAGAGCATGCTTAAAGAAAAGAATGATGACATAAAAGGTAAAACCGTGGCTATCTCCGGTTTTGGTAATGTAGCTTGGGGAGCGGCATTAAAGGCTGGTCAACTTGGTGCTAAAGTTGTGACTATCTCAGGACCTGATGGGTATATTTATGACCCCGAAGGCATAACCGGAGAAAAAGTGGACTATATGCTTGAACTACGAGCCAGTGGAGAAGACATAGTAGCTCCGTATGCCGAGAAATATCCAGGGGCTACTTTCTATCCCGGGCGTAAGCCATGGGAGCAGAAAGTGGATATCGCGTTACCATGTGCCACGCAAAACGAATTGGATGGCAATGATGCCAAGCAACTTGTGGATAATGGTGTGTTTATGGTAGCTGAGGTGAGCAATATGGGTTGCACCCCTGAGGCTATAGATACATTTATAAATGCACGTGTCACATATGCTCCGGGTAAGGCTGTAAATGCGGGAGGCGTGGCTACATCAGGTCTTGAAATGAGTCAGAATGCTATGCACTTGCAGTGGAGCGCCGAGGAGGTTGATGAAAAGTTGCATGTCATAATGCATGACATCCATGAGCAGTGCGTGAAATATGGTACCGAATCCGATGGATATCTGAACTATATGAAAGGAGCCAATATTGCAGGTTTCATGAAAGTGGCCAACGCAATGATGGGTCAAGGCGTAATATAATTTTTATCATAAAACTATAATGGAGGGCGGTTCAAAAGAGCCGCCCTCCATCGTAATTATATATGTCTATTATGGAAACTATCTTTTATTGCTGACATCGCCCCCGGTTGTTGCTGATTTGTCCAGAACCTTCACATTGCAGTCTATATCTGAGCCTGTTGAGGATTTGGCTTGTCCTTCGTTGGCGCTAAGTTTTGATGCATTAATGTTAGCGCCGGTTGAAGCATCGAAATCAATTGTGGTTGCATTGCCTGAGAGGTTGATTGATGAGCCGGTTGATGCATTTGCTTTAACCATGTCGTGGCATGTTATATCCGTGACTGTAATTGTGCCGGCGGTGGAGGAGTTGCAATCCAAAGCTTTGCAATTTATCTTATTGATGATTACTGTTGCTGCTGTTGTGGTTTCAATATCAATCTCGTCTTTGTCAAGGTTGATATAGTTTTGAGCTTTAATGGTGCCGGCGGTTGTTGCTTCAAAAGAAGTTACAGATGGAGACACTACAGTTACCACTACACGATCCATACCATTTTTTATATGATATTCTTGGTCTACGGTGCAATGCAATGTTGCTCCTTTTGATTCAACAATAACAAGATCTGCTATATCGCTCGGGGCAGATAATGTTACAGAGGTGGATGGTCCTTGCTCATATAACACTGTTACTGCGCGGGAACATTCTATTTCAGAGACATCTTTAACATTGATAGTGCGAGTGATAATCGGTGATTCTATACTGGAGTCTATAGTTTTCTTGGATGTGAAATTCAAAGAAGAATTGGTGCAAGAACAAGTCGTTAAAGCCAGTAATACGGATGACAAAAATGTTAGTTTCATATAGTGAATTTATTAGCGTTATAATTGTTTGACGCAATGCAAAGGCAAAAAGTTGCACTGTTGAGTTAAAAATCAATGAAAATATTTGGTTGGTTTGTTCAAGGTGGGGGTGCTCGGTTGATTATCAGTAAATTTGGTGTTGTGATTGATTTAATGTAAATTTGCGATTATATGAAACATATAAAGAATATAATTTTTGATTTTGATGGAACATTGGTTGACACTGCTCCATTGATTGTTAAAACCATGCAAGCTGCAATTGAGGAACTTTCACTTCCAGAGAAAACTGACGAAGAATGTCGTGCCACAATAGGTTTGCGGCTTGAAGAAATTCCAATGGTTCTGTGGGGCTTGGACGAAATACAAAGCGCAATTTTTGCCAAGGTATACCGAAGGATATTCAATGATTTGAAAAAACCGGATGCAGCGCAGTGTTTTCCCGGTGTGACAGAAGGGCTACAGAAGCTTTATGACTGTGGGTATGGATTGGCTATAGCCAGTAGCCGTAGCTCAAAGTCGCTTGATGAATATGTTAATGCATTTGGATGGAACAAAGTGTTGAGCGCTGTACTTGGTGGCAATGATGTGGTTCATGGCAAACCGGCGCCGGATGCGGTATTGAACATATGCAAGAAATTGGATTGGAATGCAAATGACTGCTTAGTAGTTGGAGATGCGGTATATGATATAATGATGGGGCGTAACGCCGGGAGTGTAACCTGTGGTGTGTCGTATGGTAATCATGACCGGGATAAGCTGAATACAGCCAAGCCTGATTTTATAGTAGATTCGTTTGAGGAACTTGTAAGGTTTATATTGTCATGAATATAGAAGATGTAAGGGAGTTTTGTCTTGGGTTGCCGATGGTATCAGAAGACATGGCATTCGGTGATGAATATTTGTTAATGAGAGTTTGCGGTAAAATATTTGCTTGTATAGGTTTGGTGCGTGCAGACTATTTTGTAGTGAAATGTGACGCTGATTATGCATTGGATTTGCGCGATCGCTATGAGGAGATAGAGCCGGCATGGCATTGGAACAAACGGTACTGGAATCAGATTAAACTCAGTGGAACGCTCAATGATGATGTTTTGAAATCACTTATTTGCCATAGTTATAATGAGGTGGTGAGAAAGCTGCCAAAGAGGGTTAGAACTGAGCATCCTGAACTAATTGCACTGAGGGATGAGAGGGTGTAAACGCCATCCTCTGAAGTCTTGTCCCAAAGCGCGTACGTAGCGGTGCCAAAAATGATCATTGCTACCTGTAAGTAGGTCTTTGTGATCTGTGCAGTTTGTTACAGCCCACACTTTGGAGTTCAGTTCCTCATCAAGTTGATTGGCACTCCATCCGCTATAGCCTATGAAAAAACGTATATGACCATCGATGGGGTAACCTGTATTGACGTATTGTTTCATTGCGTTGAAATCACCACCGATGTAAAGCCCGGGAACAATTTCATTGCTGTCAGGAATTATTTCCCGACCTAAAGTGTGAATGAAAAAGAGTCTGTTGCAAGATAAAGGTCCTCCACGATATACAGTGATGCTGTCTTGTATTGAAATACCGTCAAGCAGGTCTTGTAATGAATGATCAGAAGGGTGATTCATAACTACACCCATAGCTGATGCATTTGGTGCATATTCTATAAGTGTGATTACTGAGTGGTGAAAATATTCTTCGCGAAGAAAAGGTTCGGAAATGAGTAATGACCCCGGATTTGGGTCTGTGTCACAATTTATATTTATGTTGAATAATTGTTTGTCAATGTTGGTCATAAGTATGGGCTTTCGCGATTCAAAGGTAGTTTACAAATAAGAGGTGTGCAATAGAAATAGTGTTAAAACATGAACTCATACAATTTGTATGTACTGCAAGTAAGATTTGAGCTGTAATGTTGTTACAAATGTGTGTCATAATTAAAGTTAAAAACATTGCGGTTGGTATGGATGTTGTTTTGAGGTTAATATGGTGATATGTGGCTTATTAGTATATGCTGTTGCCAATATAAATGTTGATATGTGAAAATTCAAGCAGTTTTTTATCATTAATTCACATTAATTTGCAATATGCACTAATGTCAGAAAATGTGCAAAATGAGACAATCATAGCTATAAGTGGGGTTTTGAGCAAAATATGGGGAATGGCAACATTAAGAATTTTACACTTATTCACTTTAAAGGAGTTTAAAATCTTAAAACGAGCAATTATAATGAGCTTATAAATTTATGCGGTGGTTGACTGGTAGTTGTAAAGGGGGGGATTGTTAAGTATCTTTGTGTCGTCAAAATCCACATCATTATTCATTACAATGAATCGCATAATCTTTACCATATCAACTCTGTTTGTTTCCTCAATGGCCGTATTGGCGGATCCAACGCCTGAAATCAAACCTGTGTCAAATTTGCAGGGCAATGTCCTCAGTGTTTTGGACGAACGTGAAACATCATTGTACACTGGAGATTTATATATGCCTACTCTTGAAGAGATGCTTGGAGAACCGGTTGATAACTTGGGAGACATTGCAGACAATCAGTGGCTCAAAGACGGATTGGTGGATTATGCCAAGAATTATATAGGCACTCGTTATCGTCATGGAGCCAAAGGGCCTAATGCATTTGACTGCTCCGGATTCACAAGCTATGTGTTTCGTAAATTCGGATATCAGCTCAGCCCTGCGTCGCGTATGCAGGGTACGCAAGGTGAACATGTGGATCTGGCGAATGTGGAAGTTGGTGATTTAATGTTTTTCAGCGGCCGTAGAGGTGGCTCAACAGTTGGCCATGTGGTGATGGTTGTGGATGTTGATCGCGCCAATGGCACTTTGAAATTCATTCATGCCTCTACCAAAAGAGGTGTTGTAATACAGAATTACCCTGATGGAGCATATTACTCACGTCATTTTCTTCATGCTCGAAGGGTGATAGATGTGGAACAACCGATATCTAAAAATTAAGAGTAAATTCTATATTTGCATTGAATACACCAAACCGGCTGTTGCAATAACATATTGCAACAGCCGGTTTGGTTGTGTAAAGAGATTTAGTAAAAGTAGCGTTAAGATTGATTTTGGCGTTTTTTGTTGGTGCGGATTGCAAAGTTTGTTAATTTTGCAGCATATTGACCTTAATCCAACATGATTAAACAAATTATACTATAAAATCATTATGGCAGAAAAGAAAGAATTATTGTTTGACCAATTTCCTCCGGTAAGCACGGAG
>CAMWXV010000042.1 GCA_947178305.1 uncultured Porphyromonadaceae bacterium
GCGATAGCGCGATTTCAAGCCGGTGGCTTTTTTCAAGCGCACATCATCAAAAAAGTATGATTCAAGAGCTTCCAACTGTGTTATGGCTTCTTTAATCTGATCAACAGACTCTATACGGTCAATATCGTTTTCCAATCGGGTGAGTTTTTGGTCACTGTCGCTCTCCAAAGCATCAAACTGATCGGTGAGTTAACGAAGATCGGCCTTGCTGAACGGATAGCGTATGGAGTATTCTATCCATTCACGTTTGCTGTTCTCGTCTCTCACCTTGGCCCAGTAGACGCCCTGAATCTTGGTATGGGATATGCCTTTCAGAAATGGCAAATTGGCAGAACGCAACCTTGCAGAACGGTTGAATGTCTCTTGCTCACTTATCTCGCCATTGGATGATGTATGAGAGATTTCGCTGACTGTGGATGTGCTTACGTTTGTGGCCACGGATTCTATGATGCGCTCGGTGAGCATTTCCATTGCCAAGTCCTGGGCTTTGGAAAGCGATGGAGCGTCTACAGTAACGAGCATATATCCTTCGCCCGGGTCGTAGACCCATTCGGGCACTTTCTTCGCACTCTTTTCAATAACCTTTGTCTTGGCATAGGCACCGCATGTGAACATCAAGGCTACGAGCACCGTGGCTATGATTTGTGTTTTTGTTTTCATGACTTTCAAGTTGTTAAACATTACCATTTCACTTCCAAATCACGAATCTCAATCTCGGTACGGTTGGCCCTTATCTTGATGAAGGATATTGATGTGACATTGGTGTCGGGCACGGATATACTAAACTCTTTTTTGGTTTTGATGCCGGAAGGATAGTTATAGTAGTAGGAATTTTGACGCTGCGGCTCCAATGTTTGACCGTCGGCGGAGTAAGCTTCCATTACTTTTGTGTAGGCATCGTTCACATTTTCGTTAAGAAGATTGGTGAGCTCGCAAGTAATGGTGATGTTGCGATGCACAGGAGAGCCTACGCATGACAGTATCTTGAAGCTGAAACTGTTGTCGGACATATAAATCTTAGGTTCGGCGACAGTGGGAGCGGGTGCTGGCTTGGGTGTCGGCGCGGGTTCAGGGGCTGGCTCCGGTACCGGGGCAGGGGCTGGCTGAGGTTGCGGAGCAGGAGCAGGTTCGGGAACGGTTTCGGGTGCCGGTTCGGGAGTATTCTCGGGCTGTGGCTCCGGAGCGGTTTCCGGCTCAGAATCCGGTGCTTCCTGTGGCGTTACATTCATGCGGGCTATCTGAGTCATGAGGTCGGCGGCATCGGAATAACATGGTGACACATCGGACACTGCGGCAAGATAAGCCACGGCATCGTCGGATTGACCTTGATTGTGCATGTTTATGGCGCGCACTATGATGCGCTCACAATTGGCATCGTAATATTCCTGAATCTTTTTACGAGCGTTGCGCAAAAAGCGTGTGAATGCAGGGTCTTTGACTTTGATTACCGAAATGAGGGCATCGGCGGGAGCTTTGGCAGAGCCTGTCACCGCAGTTTCCAAAGGGATGGTAGTATTGTAGTAGATGGTCTCGTCATAGGCATTAACAGCCGACAGAACAAGTTCACCTGTGGCAAGAGTCACATTACGAGCAAGCCCCTCGGTTTTCTTAACATCGGAAATATTAAGGGTGGGTTTGATGAGAAACGCGCAATAGGGATCGCCGGCGGCGGAACTGTTGCGACCAAGAATCTGCTCAACTTTGAGTTTAAGCGCGGCATGCTGCGCTTCGGTGCCGTTTTCAATGATTTCGGCATCACCGGGACGGAATTGTATCAACTCTATGGCCGATATGCCAAACGGCAATATGGCTACCAGTGCCAAAATCAGGAATCTGATATTTTTCATAACCTTATTCAATTACGATATTGATTTTCTGCCCCATGGCCGTAACGGAGGCTTTATAGTCGCTACCTATTTCGGTTTTGAAGAAACGGCGCAGCTCACTGCCGAAGTTGGACAGAGAGTAGGAACGGTTTTTCTCCATGTCCCAAAGAGGAAGATTGAGAGTGGCATGTATGTATTTATCGGTGTTCGCACCCATTTCATACACGCCTTGGTGAGATTTGCCTCTGAGCCATTCGTCAAGAGCATCCTTGAAGAAGTTTCCAGTGGCAGGAGCGTCCTGGTCAAAGTCCCAATCGCTCACAGATTCGGCGAGGGTCATGTCAATAACCACTTCACGGCCTTTCTTGACCATATCCTCAAACGCGCAAGTCAAACCGGAGAAGAATGCGTCGGACACTTTGTCAAGAGCATAGTTGGCCAAGGCTGTGGAGTCGGCTTTAAGGAATCGTCCGCTTTCGTATGTGGCGGAAGCGAGATTACCAGCAGTCTGTTTCTCAATAGCTTTCAATACAATATCACAAGAGTATCCTCCACCAATACAATCAATGTTGGCATCCACACTAACCACGATGTCGCCCGGCAACTGCTGCACAATCATGGTGCGGGCATCGGTCTGCGTGCCGTGATTGAGTACATCGTTGGTCTTGGAATTTTCAAGCATAGCCACAAAATCGCGTGTTTTGTATCCGCGTTTTGAAAACTCGGCCGCCACAGCGTTAACTATGTGTCGCATCATATTGCTGCACTGCACTTTGGATCGCATTATCTCAAAATCGCCACCTTCGGGCACATAAGGCACGACAACGATGGTGGGGTTGAGCGCGGCCGTGGCTTTGACGGCTTTGGAGTCCTGCCAGGTGGGGTTAAGGGCTATGTTATTACGTTCAAGGTCTTTTTTGAATGCTTTGAGCGATACTGTGAAGCGCACTTTAGCACGCTGCATGTTGTTGATTTTCTTTGCATCAAGATTTTTGATTTCACCGCTGATATAGCTTATGTATCGCGATTCGCTAAAAAGACGGTAGTCGTAGTCGGGACGCTTGTTGGCCACCATAGGAGTTCCGGATTTAAGTTCAGGAAATCCACTATGCATCAATGCATTGAACACAGAATGCTCGGCCAGTTCACGTGCTTTTTTCTTATCTTTGGCCGTGGCGGTTGACTCTACGGTTATATAGTCACCATCCACGGACAGCACCACAATCTCGTCGGAAAATTCCTGTGCGGCAGCAGTAAGCCCCACACACATAAGGATAGCAAGTATTGCTTTTCTTATCATAATTAATCTGTTTATTACCGTCTGAATATATACAACACGTTCCGCCACGAGCCAAGCCCGGACGGAATGTGTTATTGTTTAGATTAAGAAATACTTAAGCAGTGAAATTCATTAGAATTTAAAATTCAGGCCACCACCTTTGGGTTTAGACTTGATATTCAATGTCTGACCGGCTTTTGAAGCTGCAAGAATTTCTTTACCACCTTTTTTCACTTCGCACAAAGAAATGTCGTCGCCTTCTACATCTTTTACTTTGACAAGACCGATAACTTTATTGGATTTACGACCTGCAACTTCGCGAGAAACGCATACTTCAAACTCAGCATCTTTGGCAACGCCATCGGCAGCACCAATGCTGATGTAGAGCATCTTGGCTTCGTCTTTTTTCTCTTCGGAGATTTCAAGCACAGAACCTTCAAGTTTGAATGACTCTTCAATAAATTTGCGCACATCTTTTTTGGCGAGCTGAGCTACCTTGAGCACAACATCATCGGGGGTGTTACCGGTGGGGCTGATTATAGCATTACCCAAAATGTAGTTGTGACTACCTACGAGTGTTCCATCATTAGGATTGATTACCTTAAGGGTGAAGTTAATTTTGGCAGTGTAGTATATGCTACCATCATCAGTTTTTTTCTTGAGAACATCAATAGATGCTACATTACCGTCAATAAGGTAGTTGGCACCCTGCTGTATCATAACCGCCATACGGTCCATATCTCCACCGGCATCGGCGTTGCTCTGATTACGGCGATCTGCTTCCACCTTAAGGGCATCGCTTGAGTCTACATCTATAAGGTTGACACGGTTAAGAACATGGATACCCTCGATTACGTTGCTACGCACGCTTTCAACCCAGTTTTTATCAATGTCTTCGGCATGACGGAAATAGTCAATGTAGACATTGGGCTTTGCAGCATTTGCAGAAAAGGAGATACCACCGAAAACAACTGCACTTAGAACAAGTTTTTTAATGAATTTAATTGCCATAATAGATTAAAGATTATTGACCCTGTGGTCGATTGTTATGTGTACTAAACCAAGTGTTAAATTTCCTGCAAAAATAAACAAACATTTACAATCTACCCCCCCCCGACGTTAATTTTAGTTAAAAAAATCAACTAAATAATTATAGCTTGGATTAGTTCAAAAAAATAGTGGCAATGGGTGACCAAAAGCAACGGTGTTTGTTAATGTTTTTTTTAGAAAAGGGTGAGCTGACGGTCAAGAAGACGGAATGTGAGGCGATGGTGGGGTGTGGTGCCGTAAGCCGCGATGGCAGCACGATGATCGGTGGTGGGATAACCTTTGTTTTTGGCCCAATTGTAAAGCGGATACTGCTCATGAAGGCGAGTCATAAGTTCATCACGGTGTGTTTTGGCAAGTATGGATGCAGCCGCGATATTTCCGAAACGGCCATCACCTTTGACAAATGTGGTACAGGGAACATCGCGCCAAGGGTGAAATTTATTGCCGTCAACAATCACGGCTCCCGGCGTAATGGTCAACGTGTCCAATGCACGATGCATGGCGATGATTGATGCTTGCAGTATGTTGATACGATCAATCTCCTCGGGCTGCACCATCACGACTGCCCATGCCAAAGCTTGCTGCTCTATGATAGGGCGCAGTGCATTGCGACGAGTTTCGGACAGCTGCTTGCTGTCGTTGAGCCACTGGTGTGAGAAATCATCGGGAAGTATCACTGCCGCTGCGCACACCGGGCCTGCGAGGCACCCTCGGCCTGCTTCGTCGCATCCGGCTTCAAGCACACCGGATGTGTGACATGGGGGAAGTGGATTGTGTATTTTTTTAGCCATGAGTTATTCCACAAATCCGTAGCCGAAACCTTGGCGATTGATTATGTTGCGTCCATATTCACCGATTTTTTTGCGCAACCGTGATATGCCGGTGTCCACTGTGCGCTCGGATGTGGATGTTTCGTCTTCCCATGCTTCATGAAGTATCTCCGCACGTTCAAAAAACTGGTTACGGTGCCTCATAAGCATGGCGAGAATGAGGAATTCCGTGCGAGTCAATGGTATCTGAGTGTCATCTATCTTCACTATTCCGGCACCAAGATCAACTTCAAGTGAACGGAAACGCATAACATTGCTCATGCGCCGACCGGATGTGGTGCGGTGACGACGTATAACGGAGCGTACTCTTGCAACAAGTTCACGTGTGGAAAAGGGTTTAGACATATAATCGTCGGCTCCGGAGTCAAGACCGTTGACAATGTCATCTTCAGAAGCTCTGGCACTCACCATAATCACCGGTACATGGTATGTCTCGGTGTTGGATTTCACGGCTCTTGTGAACTGCAAACCTGTGAATTCGCAATCCATAAGATCCACCAATATAATGCTATACACAGCAAGGTCGCGCTGAAGAGCCATACGACCATCATGCGCCACGTCCACAATGTACCCTTCGTTTTCAAAGCGATACTGCAAAAGCTCGCACATCATGTGTTCGCGGTCAACAATAAAAATTCTGTCGCCCGCAACATCTGACTTGGAGTTGTTTAAGCTCATGGTTAAAACTGTATGGCAATATAATTATGTGATGAATACAAAAATCCAACACAAAATTACTCAGTTAGGTTTCCTCTCAGTGTGAGTTTACGGCATTGTATTGTTTTTGTCACACAATTTTAACCTAAATGCTATTTTGCTTATGCGGCGTTGTGGCGCAACTGTTCACGCACTGTGTCCACTACATTGATAATGTAGTCGCCGGTTTTTTCAAGGTCGGAAATCAAATCCATATAGTATATACCGGCCTGATATTCATAATGCTTATTGTTGATATTCTCAATATTGGCAGTGCGAAGCTGGTTGCGGTAATTGTTGATTTCACGCTCAAAGTTGTAGCTCTTTATCACTTCTGATTCGCGTGTATGCTCAATGTTACGCAACAAAGCTACCATATTAGCCATGGCCTTTGCCACATGGGAGAACATTACGTCTATGTTATCATAGATCTCTTGGTTGAAATGCACTCCACCCTGCTGCTTGCGAATCAATATCTTACCAGCACCGAGACAGCAGTCGGCAATGCTTTCAATCTCGCCAACAATGCGGAGCATGGCGGCAATTTTAAGCTTACCGTCATTGGACAAGCGTCCTTCGGAGCATCTATTGAGGTAATGGGCTATCTCAATTTCCATACGGTCGGATATGTCCTCGTATTTTTCAAGCCGCGAATAGAGCTGGCTCCATTCGTCGGAGTCGGCTTTGGTGTGCATCAACTGCTTGGCCATATCTATCATGCGCTCCACACGCTCGGCAAACACATATATCTCTTTCTCGGCTTGAGCAATGTTGAGTTCAGAAGCGCTGAGCATACCACCGCCGGATATGAATTTGAGTTGGAATTCCTCGTCCTCTTTGGTCTTGGCAGGCACCATGCGTTCTACAATCCTTACATAGAGATTGGTGAACCATATCATTATGCCAAGGTTGATGAGATTGAACACGGTGTGGAACACTGACAGTCCTATTGAGACGCTCTGCTGAAGTGTGGCCACTTTAAGTGCCACTTCGTGCCCCTCGGGCAGAGAGTTATCAAACAGATGATTGTATATCTCGGGCTGCGTAAGCTCTATATGCTTCACATATCCGGCAAGACTTTCGGGATTGCCTTGGCCGAGTGTTTCGGTGAGCCATACATTGAGGTCAACAAAAGGATAAAATACGCACATAACCCACACTGTGCCAAGAAGATTGAAAAGCAGGTGACAGATGGCCGCACGCTTTGCCGCCACGTTACCGCTCATGGATGCAAGCAAGGGCGTGATGGTGGTGCCAATGTTGGATCCGAGCACAAGGGCGCATGACAGAGGGAAGTCGATCCAACCTTTGCTACACATTATAAGAGTGATGGCAAAAGTGGCTGCCGACGACTGTATGACCATTGTAAGCAATATGCCCACAGCAAGGAATATAAGCACGCTTGCATAACCCATGGAGGCGTAACGCTCCAAGAAGGCGAACATTTCGGGATTGCTCTGCAGATCGGGCACATACTGGCTTATGAGGTCAAGTCCCATGAAAAGGAATGCGAAGCCGACAAGGAATTCGCCCATGCTCTTGGTGCGGCTTTTGTGGCTGAACAAAAGCGGTACGCTCAAACCTATAAGCGGCAGCACAAATGCTGATATGTTGACTTTAAATCCAAACAGCGCTATAACCCATGCTGTAAATGTAGTGCCGACATTGGCGCCCATGATCACAGCTATGGACTGGGCGAGGGTCATCAATCCGGCATTAACAAAACTCACCACCATGACAGTGGACGCTGAGGAACTCTGAATCAAGGCGGTGATAAGAAAACCGGTAAGTGTGCCGGTGAAACGGTTGCGGGTCATTACAGAAAGGATATTGCGCAGCCTGTCGCCGGCGGCCTTTTGCAGACCTTCACTCATCACTTTCATTCCGTAAAGGAACAAACCTACGGCACCTAAGAGCCCTAAGAAGTCCAGAAAACTATAGTTCATGTTTAGTGGGTTATGGATAATATATAATCAAGTGCAAATATAAAACATTATTCACACATTTTTACATTAGTGGGATAAAAAATAGTTGCTAACTTTGTGGCCGCTTTAATCATATAGTTAAATTGATATGTCAACTTACAACGAACAAGCCAAACCTAAAGTAACAACCGCTCTGCTTCGCAAAATGAAGCAAAACGGTGAAAAGATAGCCTGCATCACTTCTTACGATTATACCATGGCCACTATTGCCGATGCCGCCGGTGCGGATTTCATATTGGTGGGCGACAGTGCAAGCAATGTGATGATGGGTAATGAAACCACACTGCCCATAACTCTTGACGAGATGATCACATATGCCAAAGGTACCGTAAAGGGTGCCAAGCGCGCTATGGTGGTTGTGGATATGCCGTTTGGCACTTATCAGGCCGATCCGTTGACCGCCCTTCACAGTGCGGTGCGCATAATGAAGGAAACCGGTGCCTCGGCCGTGAAGATGGAGGGCGGTGAAGAGATCCGTGAAAGCATAGAGAAGGTGCTCTGCGCCGGTATTCCGGTATGCGGACATTTGGGACTGACTCCACAAAGTGTGAACAAGTTCGGTGGATACGGTGTGCGTGCCAAAGAGGATGCTGAGGCTGAACGACTTATCAACGATGCACGTATGCTTGAGGAGCTGGGGTGCTTTGCCGTGGTGCTTGAAAAGATTCCGTCGGGGTTGGCTGCCCGTGTGGCCAAAGAGGTGAGCATACCGGTGATAGGTATAGGCGCCGGAAGCGATGTTGACGGTCAAATCATAGTGATACAGGATATGCTGGGTATGAACAAAGGATTCAAGCCGAAGTTCCTGCGTGTGTACGCTGATATGTTTGAAGCCATGGGTAATGCCGTTGGCCAATATGTGAGCGATGTAAAGGATGTGACATTTCCCAACGCTAACGAGCAATATTAAAATCATTTTATGGCAGAAAGCCGCTACTCTTATTCCAACATACTTAAACTTGGGTTTCCAATACTGATAGGACAGTTAGGAAACATCATGGTAGGATTTGCCGACACCAATATGGTGGGCCAATACTCCACCGAGGCGCTTGCAAGCGCCTCGTTTGTCAACAATCTGTTTAATGTAAGTATCTTTGCTTGCGTTGGGTTCACCTATGGACTTACGCCTCTGATAGGGGCTTTGTTTTCCCAAAAACGCGACAATGAGATAGGCTCTCTGCTACGCACAGGAGTGTGGTTAAATTCTATGTTCGCCATACTTATCACTTTTATAATGGGTATGGTGTACATGAATCTTGACAGATTCGGACTTCCACCGGAGCTGTTGCCTATAATCAGACCTTATTTTCTGGTATACCTTGCCGGAGTGCTGCCCATAGCGCTGTTCAATGTGTTCGCCCAATGGGCCTATGCAATACAACGCACAGTGATGCCGATGGTGATTATACTAATAGCCAACTGCCTGAATATATTCGGCAACTGGTTGCTGATACGTGGAAACATGGGATGTCCGGAACTGGGGTTGACCGGTGCCGGGCTTGCATCGCTGGCTGCAAGATGGCTGTGTGTGATACTGATTGCGGGCGTGTTCATGAGCCGCAAGACATTTGCCGGCTATCGTCACGGTTTTCTAAATTCGCCGCGACGCAAGGGCGACATAAGATTACTTAACGGTACCTCATGGCCCGTGTCCATGCAGATGACTTTTGAAAGCGGTTCTTTCACTGCGGCCGCCATAATGGCGGGATGGCTCGGAAAGGTGCCTTTGGCCGCTTTTCAGGTGATAGTGATAATTGGAACTCTTGGGTTCTGCGTTTATTACAGCATGGCTGCCGCCGTTAGCGTGCTGGTGTCAAATGCAGCCGGTCAAGGCAACAGTGCTTTAATGCGACAGACTGCCAAGAAAGGATATGTGATAATGTTGGTTCTGGCCACTATATCATCGCTGATATTTGTGATGGCCGGCCCTCAGGTAATAAAATTCTTCAGCCATGATCCTGAGGTGGTAGCGGTGGCGGTGGGGCTTATAGTGCCACTGGTGCTGTATCAGTACGGTGACGCCACTCAAATAAATTATGCCAACGCTCTACGTGGCACGGCAAACGTGATGCCTATGCTGTGGATAGCTTTCGTGAGCTATGTGGTGGTAGGAGTGCCGGTGACATATATACTCGCTTTCACTGCCGGATTGGGCATATACGGTATTATTCTCAGTTTCTCGGCAAGTCTGTTTCTGGCTGCCGGACTGTTTGTGTGGTTCTTTATGCGCACCACACGATTAAAGCAACAAGCTTAGCCTCGGGAGCGTGATGCGCGGGCTGCTATCAGTCCTATCAGGAATCCTACGATGGTGACAAGCGCCACTACTGACAATATATCTATGCCTGCAAGGCGCACGGGATATTCTGTCACGGCAAGGCGGTCGGGACTGGCTGAAAGTTTGATCAATCCTCCCCACTGCTGGGCGAGCACAAGGATTATGCCCATAACCACTCCTACGGCTCCTCCTATCAATGACACAAGCCATCCTTCGCAAAGAAAAATATTTGAAACAGTGGCAGAGGTGGCTCCCATGGCTCGCAATGTGGCCATGTTATCACGTTTCTCTATTATAAGCATAGACAGTGTGGATATGACATTGAATGACGCTATCACCAATATGAATGCGAGCATAAGGAACGATATCCACTTTTCAATCTGAATCATCCTAAAGGAGTTTTCCTGCTGTTCCATGCGGTCGGCAATCTTATAGTCTTGTCCCAAGAGTCGTGATAGATGCTGCTTCACGATTGATATATCGGAGCCGGGGATTGTCTTTATCTCTACCGCAGATGCCTGCGTTGTGTAATCAAGTAAATCACGGGCCGAGGATATTGGCACAAAAATAAGTGAGTTGTCATAGTCGCTCTGGTTCACTTCAAACACTCCCGACACCCACAATGAATCACTTCGGAACGATGCCATGGGGTTGGACTGCGATATCCGTCCCACACGACGCGGTACATACAAAGCCAACAAAGCATCGTATCCGGGTCGTGCCCCAAGGCTTATGGCCGATCCTACGCTCATCACCGCACATCCTGAGAGGGTGGTGGTGTCATTAAGAGTCCATTGACCGTCAATAAGCGCGCTTCCTACATCTACAAGTTCTGAAAAATTCTCCGGTACTCCTTTTATTGTAACAGGCATCTGTCGTTCGCCATATATGGCAAGTGCCTGTTCGGTGACAGTGGGAACAGCCTTGTCCACTCCAGGCAATGATCCAACCACCGCACACAAAGAGTCGGCATGCTCTATTACCTTACCGTGCAAAGGTGTGATTTTAATTTCGGGATCAATTAACGACAAATGATCATAGGCCAAGTCGCTGAATCCGTTGAAAACCGACAATACACATATAATGGCAGCAGTGGCAACCGCCACTCCCGCCATGGATATTACGGAAATCACGTTGACTGCGTTATAACTTTTTTTTGAGAAAAGGTAACGCACCGCTATGCGCAGTGACACCATAGATGCAACCGGAAACAAATATTATTTACTATGATTCTTTGTGATCGGATGCAAGAAGATTGTCTATGTTTTCTATGTAGTCAAGAGAGTCGTCAACATAGAATGCAAGTTCGGGTGTCTTGCGCAATTGATAACGTACACGTTTGGCAAGTTCATAACGTATGGAGCGCGCACTACGATTTATGCTATCTACCATGGCCTGGGCATTGGTGCTTGGAAACACAGAAAGGTATGCACGTGCAATACTCAAGTCGGGCGACACTCTCACATTACTAACCGACACAATGGTGCCGTGGGTCTTGGCTGTCTGCACACGGAATATTTCACTCAACTCTTTTTGGAGCAAACGAGCTATCTTAGCTTGACGGGTAGATTCCATATCTATGAATTAAAATGTTCACAAAGATAACGAAATTTACATATGTTCACAACGTGTTGAAAACCGTTGAAAACTAAAAAGCAACTTTTAATTAGTTTTCCTTGCATTTAACATAGTAGCTGCTGTATAACGGCTCAACGGCACGTAAGCAAAAAAGTTAGCACAAAGGTTTGGATGCGTTATAGACACCGTTTTTGAGGGTTATTGACTGTGTATATTCTATTTTATTATTAACTTTGCATATTATAAACAGTATGTTGATAACCATACTAACTTGCTTATTAGCAACTATTGCAGATGTTGATAACCTGAAGGTAACGACAACATAAAGTTCAACAACCCAATAAGACAAGAAAAAGGCATGAAAGTTATATCGGTTATCAACAATCTATATTATTCTTCTTCAGATTTTAAATTTTTGATTTTTTCTAAAATTCTAAATATAAAGAAATGAGTGTGGATAACAAGCCGGTGGGCGTTCAGAGCAAGGAGGCTTTGATTGAAGAAATCAACAGGCTCAAGAATGAGAAAGATGCCGTGATCATGGCTCACTATTATCAACAGGGCGACATTCAAGATATAGCCGATTATATAGGAGACTCGTTGGCGCTGGCTCAGATTGCAGCTAAAACCGAAGCCAAGGTGATAGTGATGTGCGGTGTCCACTTCATGGGTGAAACGGCCAAGATTCTGTGTCCGGACAAAACAGTGCTTGTGCCGGATACCGCGGCGGGATGTTCG
>CAMWXV010000043.1 GCA_947178305.1 uncultured Porphyromonadaceae bacterium
GCGCCCTATATGTGCCAACTCATAGATTTTTTTTGGATATGGAATGTAACATTTATAACTTTGTACTTGGGATTGCAGCGACTGCACCCTTTGATGTGTGTGAATAAGGTTTTAAAACATAAGTGGATTAAGCGTGTTCCCTTAAAAAAGATGATTTCTTTCATGAGTCATCTTCTTGGGGTGAGTTTGCTGTTTATACTTCCGGAAATGGTGATAAGCGTTAAATCCAATGACGAACCGAGGCTGCTCACGATTGTGATATACGGCAAGGCGCTGGTATATGTGACAGCGTTTTACATCAACTACTACTTGATTGTGCCATACAGTATAGAGCGGAAACACAGCAAATTGCTATTCTTTGGATGTAACCTCGTTCTATTGATTTCCGCTATGTGTACAATAGCTGCATTATGGCAATGGGGGCATATTGATTTGCCATCCGATATCAGACATATTCCCGGAGGCATACCACCACAGCCCTTAAACAGCATTGATTCGGCTGAAACTACCAGATACACCATGGACTGGGTTATGATATGGCGTGACTCTCTTGTGCTGCTTATGACTGTGGCTTTGGCCGTGGCTCTGAAACTTACAGGCAAGTGGAAGGACAACGAGCGTATGCGACACGAGGCACAAAGCATACAGCGGCACAATGAGCTCACAAGTCTCAAGGCACAGCTCAATCCACACTTTTTGTTCAACACGCTCAACACAATTTATGCACTGATAGACATAAAACCCAACTGTGCCCGCGATGCCGTACACGAACTAAGCAGCATGCTCCGCTACGCTCTATACGAATGCCACGGCACAGTGACTCTGGATGACGAATTGCGGTTCGTTGACACCTACATTCAGCTCGTAAACCTCAGAATGCCGAATCAAAAATGCATACAAAGCACTCTGACTTCGGGCAATTGCGGATCTAAGCAAATGGCTCCGCTACTGTTTATCAACATTGTTGAGAACTGTATAAAACATAGCTCACAAACATCCGAGAAAGAGCCAATCAAAGTGCAAATCACAGCTTTGAACGGAGTGGTCACTTGCGAATGCTCCAATCCTTATCTCCCCTCAGCTCCAATCAACCATAACGGCCTGGGGCTTAAAAATCTACAACGAAGGCTTGACTTGCTATACGGCAACAAGGCCAGTATGATTATTGACAAGTCCTCACACCGATATTCGGTGACCATGAAGGTGGATATTTCACAACCACCATTGTTCTCAGATGAGAGCAAATATTCCGATGAGGACATCAATAACAAAATGTTTTCAACACCCAACATAAAATAAATAACAAGAAACATGAGAATTTTAAAATGCTGTGTGATAGACGATGAACCCATTGCGGCTCGTTTAATCAACGATTACATCGAAAGGACGCCTTTCACGGAATCGGCAGGAGTGTTTTGCTCAGCCCAAGATGCCATAAAGGTTGTACTCAGCGGCAATATCGATGTGGTGTTTCTTGACATACAGATGCCACAACTCAACGGGCTGGAATTTGCACGTCTTATACCAAAGGATTGCAAAATCGTGTTCACAACAGCCTATGACAGATACGCGATTGACGGATTCAAGGTGAATGCGGTCGACTATCTACTAAAACCGATAAGCTACACTGAATTTTTAGCGGCAGCCACTAAGGTGCTCAACATGCTTGAAGCTCCCACCACAACCCAAAATGATTACATAATAGTCAAAAGCGAGTACAAACTTGTGCAGATTCCTATCAAGGAGATAGTATTTGTGGAAGGTGTGCGCGATTATGTGAAAATATACCTGGAGGGTGATTCCACTGTGCTCACTCTGATGAGCATAAAGAGTCTTGAACAATCTCTGCCAAAAAATATATTCATGCGCGTACACAGAAGTTATATTGTGAACACATCCAAAATCCGCGTGATAGAGCGTAACCGAATTCTGTTTGGCAAACATTTTGTGCCAATCAGCGAAAGCTACAAACAGGATTTTGCCGATTATGTGGCCCAGCACTCCGTGTCGGCCAGTCGTGAATAATATTTTCACTTAAAACAATAAATAAACCGGACCGGTGCATTAACCACAGCACCGGTCCGGTTTGTTTTTAATATGCAATATCAATGCACAGGAATTTTGTTGACACGGTTTTCGTGACGTCCACCTTCAAACGGAGTGTTCATAAATGTGTCCACAATGGCCAATGCCGTATCTGCGTCAATGAAACGAGCCGGCAGAACAAGGATGTTGGCGTTATTATGCTCGCGAGCCAAACGAGCCAAATCTACGTTCCAGCACAATGCGGCACGTATCCCTTGATGCTTATTGAGTGTCATGGCTATGCCATTGCCGGTGCCACACATGGCTATGCCGGGATAGCATACACCACTGTCTACGGAGTCGGCAGCAGGATGAGCAAAGTCGGGATAGTCGCAGCTGTCTTCGGAATATGTGCCGAAATCCTTCACTGACATGTCGGCTTGTTGAAGATGCTGCTTGATAATTTCTTTCAGTTTGAAGCCGGCGTGGTCGCTGCACATGGCTATGCTCTTGCCGGGAGTGTAAAGATTCATGATGCGAATTATGAATGGTTAAAAATTAATGGCTATACGTTTCCACACACATTGTGGCACAAGCTTCCACAGTCCTGTCACCACAGCCCAACGAGAGTCAATCACCGCAACACGCTTGCGCCGGAGTATGGCCCGCTCAATCAATGGTGCTGCATGATCCACGCTCATGAGCAGAGGATACGGCTTGCCCTCTTTCAGCAATGGTGTGCGAATGAATCCGGGACGGATATCCGTGATGCGAACATTGACATGCTGCTGACGTGAAAGCTGGTCAAGCGAATCAAGAAACATCTGCTGAAAACGCTTTGACGAACTGTATGCGGCACTTACGCCTATACCCCTGGTTCCAGCCACTGATGTAATAGCAGCTATCTGGCCTGGATTAAAACGAGGTGTGCCACGATAATATTTATATGCGGCTGCAATTATTCGGGCGAAACCTACAACATTGGTCTGCAATGTATTGTCAAGGCGAGAGTCTTCAAGCTCAGGATCAAGAAACCCTACTCCGGCAGCAAACAGCAATATATCCATACCTCCGGTTGTTTCAATCAAATCAAGAAACTTTGCCGGGGCATCCTCTTTAGTGACATCAATCACTGAGTATGCCACATTGTGTGGATAAACATCCTTGATGGCCTGCAGAGGGGCTTCACGACGTGCCGCTATACCTACTCTCCATCCGGCGCGGGCAAAATCCATAGCTATGCGCTGTCCAAGTCCGGAAGATGCTCCAACTATCACTATCTTTCTCATATTATTCAGGATATTATGTTCAAATGATAAAACACCATGGGACGGACAATGGTTGCATTCTCTATTTCACAGCTTCTGAGGCTTTCTTTTCGGCTTCGTCATGAGGGTCAATTTTCCCATTCAGCTCCAATGTATACATAACTGAGAAATTCACTGAAAGCGGATTTTTACGCTTTCCTAATCCGGGAATATACATAGGCTGACCATACGGTGCCGCGGATTCATGTAGCCGCGTGGCATATTTTATATTCCACCCAAGAGATATAGGCTTTGCTATCAACACTTTCACTCCGGCTGTTATCTCCAACCATCCGGCTGTGGAACGTACTGATGGCAACGAAAAATGAGATGGGGAATCCCAATATCCCTCATTGACGGTGACATCTGTAACTTCGTAGTTATAGGTAGTGATTCCATAACGAATTCCAACATTGAACTGATAGTTGGAATTGGAGTTATAGAATATGTTATAGTTCATACCTATCTTGAAATAAGGTGCCAGCGGACTTTTGAATGTGTAGTTCATGTCTTCGGGTGTGATATTGGCCGATGATAGACCAAATTCCACAACCGGTTTATACCTATTGTGGAGAGACAACTCCGCCCATATATCAGCGCCACCGTACTGTTGCCCCAATATGCGCATTACGGGATCCCATAGGTTCACGCCGACAGTCACGGCATTCCACAATGGATACTGCATCTTGGTTGCTTTCGGAACCACGGCAAGAGTGTCAACGAACTCGGATCCTGACAATGTGTCAACAAGGACAATGTTGCCATTGGCATCGGACTTTTCCACAACATTGGTGCGATCCATCTCCTTGGGTTTAGACTCCGGAGCACCATTGGGCACAGGCTCAACAGGTGTGACCCTACGCTGAGACATTGCAACAGAGCAGCACAGCAATGCCATACATATTATCACAAGCACTCTTGTCTTCATATCTCTTTGCTATTGTGATACAACTCTTCATCGCCATCGGATGATTCGCCGCTGTCGGATTCATCTTCGGAGGTGGTTCGCATAAAAATCTTTATACGCTGCAAATCCACATTGGTAATCAACGAGTCGGTCACCGCTACCGAGTCTATTATATGAGTGGTGTATTCTACTTTGTCAATACGGAAACGATACATGGCACCACACTCTTCGGATGCGAAATATGGCTCGGATGAATAGGTGAACGAAACGGTGTCGTTGAATTCTTCGGAACTGATGCTCTGCTGTGTGTAGTGGAAATAAAACGATGTGAAGTTCTTGGAGGAACGAAACGGCAAATACACTTCACTGATAGCAGTGCCGGTGGAGTGCAACAGCGAATCGCCAGGCGCATCCACTCCGCCTATATCCACAGAGTCAACACTGACCGGATCTCCGGTGACGGATGAGTAAAATCCAGCCAATGGTAGCGAATTTTGATTGTTGAGACATCCGTCAGTGCTGCATCCCCACAAAAGGGATGCCAAAACAGGCAACAATGCCACAAAGATATTCAATATTCTGTCGTTTGACTTCATATGCGTATCTCTTCCTCTATCTCATAATCGTTGCGGCGATGTGAATTGCGCACTATCAGCTCTCCGAGAAATCCGGTAAGGAATAATTGCGTGCCCAAAATCATGGTTACCAATGCTATATAGAAATAGGGTGAATCTGTGACAAGTGTGTAGCTGGCTCCGGTGTGCATGTGATATATCTTTAGCGCACCAACAGCCATAACTGCGAGCAGTCCGATGAAAAACATAAGACTTCCAAGCAGCCCGAAGAAATGCATGGGCTTTACACCAAATTTACTTGTAAACCACAGTGTGCCAAGGTCAAGATAACCGTTGACAAACCTATCAAGTCCGAATTTGGTGGTGCCATATTTACGGGCCTGGTGATGCACCACTTTCTCCCCTATACGGCTGAAACCTGCATTCTTGGCCAAATATGGTATGTATCGGTGCATATCACCATACACCTCAATATGCTTGACCACTTTATTGCGGTATGCCTTCAGACCGCAATTAAAGTCGTGCAAATTGTGTATACCGCTGACTTTGCGGGCGGTAGCATTAAAAAGTTTTGTGGGTATAGTTTTGGACAGCGGGTCATAGCGTTTTTGCTTCCATCCGCTCACAAGATCAAATCCGTCTTCCGTTATCATGCGGTACAGCTCGGGAATTTCATCCGGACTGTCCTGTAGGTCGGCATCCATGGTTATAACCACGTTGCCCTGTGCACGCGCAAACCCTGTATTCAATGCCGGAGACTTGCCATAATTGCGACGGAAACACACTCCTTTGACATTAGGATTTTTGTCCGCAAGACTTTTAATGACTTTCCAAGAAGAGTCTGTGCTGCCATCGTTGACAAATATTATTTCATAACTGAAATCATGCTCTTTCATCACTTTGGCTATCCATTGCTCCAGCTCTGGAAGAGATTCGGCTTCATTGTACAGTGGTACTATTACTGATATGTCCATAAACTAATTCAGGATATCTTATTTTGAGCTATTATCTAACCGGAAACGCGCCGTGCCCTTGCCACAAGTGATGCAAAAAGCGACAATACCGATCCACCAAACATTGTGAGCCAGAACATTTCAAGCGCCACATCCTGAGCCGTCGGAAGCATTCCGGCATCAACCATGGATTGCAATGTGGTGGCTATCCTTGCAGCACCATCCATGGACGAGTCCTTATATATCTCAATCATGCGAATCACCATGTCTATCACATAGTGAGGATTGACCCAACGAAAGTAGGCTACAGCCACTGTTGTGCTCACCAATGCGCCTCCTCCAAACATCACTATCCCCTGCATCCAAAGACCTGAGAGCGTTGTGAATCCGCCATCGGTCACAAATGTGGATCTTAGCCAGCGATAAACCAGAACCGGTATAGCTAATGCCATCAACAGGAATAGCAATGATGCCAGTGGAAGCTGATCTCCAAGCATAGTCAGCATAAACATGATGCTGAGCCACACTCCAAGATACATTCCTCTGAGGGCACCGATATGAAGCGGTGACTGAAGCGCATATCTGTTGAAATTGCTGTTCATATTTTATTTAAGCACAAAGGTAATGATTTATCCTTACAATAACTCACCTTTACTGAAATTATATGTCTTTTGACCATAGCTTATCAATTACCAGCTCTCTTGATTTGTGGTTGAAAAATGGTGTGATGTTGCTTTATTTTTCTAAATAATAGTTTATATTCAACATCACACTCTAAAACAGCAATCATCTGAAATAAAACTAATTATGTATTTATATTAATTAAAAATATTTATATTGCACATAAATTTAATTGCATAGGGGTTGCACATGATGTAATTTTGTGATGTAAAAATTTTGATTGTTCAGTTAAAGATTGCAACTCAAGGTAATTTACTGCAGAAGCCTAACGGCTAAAGCTAAAGATTGTGTTAAAAAAACAACTCAAGGTTCGTATTAATATTGGTAAAGTGTAGGTTCTTAAATAATACTAGAACCCCATAAATCAAGGAAGGAGTGCTCGAGAGAACGCTCCTTCCTGATTTTATCAATACAATTTTCTGCGGATATACTATGAATGTGATGCCATATAGGAGTCAATATGACGCTGTTTCTTCTCTTCAAAGATTTCAGAAATGGCAAAGAATATACCAGTTTCCTCCACGTTACCAAATTCATGGTTGATAGCAGTGCCAAGCATACGCATGGTGGGAGACAAACTCATATAGGCATTAACCAACGGAGGTATGTTTATTCCATGGGTGCGTATGGTCTTGTTTAGAATTTTGTAATCTTCGGCATACGTGGCTCCAGTAAAGAGTTTCTCCATAGCCGCGGTATCAATGTCAATTGCCAAAGGAACGATCGGGGTTACCAATTGATCCGGATCCGGAAAATGCTTGGCAAGGAAATACAACAGCATGTTTCTGCACTCGGTGTTGTAGCTCGGATACATTGTCATCTTTCCAAACAGATATTTTATCTCGGGATAGACCACTGTGAGCGCTCCAAGCCCATCCCAAAGGTTGTCAAGAGCGAACAGTGCTTTGGAGCCGGCCTTTGAGGATTGATATTCCAGTCTTACAAACGAGCGTCCAAGCTCCAAGGTTGTAGGCAGATAGTCTTCAATGAACTTCTGCGAGAATCTGAACATATGACTTGTGGCAATGCGTGGCGATCCGTCGTCCTGCAACACCACATCTTTGCCTATGATGAACCGGTATCCGCCGAGAATGATCCTGTCTCGCGGATCCCACACTATCAATTGCTGACAGGGTGGGGTCATGGTGTCAAACATATCTATGTCATATCCCATACCGGTGCCTCCGCCGTCTTTGCGAAAAGCCTCCTCACGTAACCGCCCTATCTCACGCATTGTGTTAGGCGCGTTATGGGCGTTGACCACGTATATGAGATTGTGACCTTTGTTGGTTTGACGCAACAACCGCTCCGGTGTGAGTTCGGCTTCAATCAACTCAGTTTGAACAGGGTCAATTATCGGTGTCATATGGCTGTCAGCCGGGATGTGAGTATTCATTATCTTGAAAGATTGTAAACAATTGATTTAATGCGCTGGGCTTCAGTGCTTGCCTGCTTGCCACCTTTAAGAGAGTGAGCCGAGATCGGAGCACCAACAGAAATTGAGAACTGCTTGCCGGCGCTGAGAAACATCTCCTTGGGCAATCGTATCATTTCAATATTGAATTTAAGCCCTATGGCCTCTCTAAACTTCGCAAAGTTATAAAAAAACGACGAATTACGGCCGCTGAAATGCAATGGAACTATATCTCGCTGATACTGCACGGATTTCTGCACAAACATTTTGCGCCATTCCAAATCACGCACACCGTATTTTGTTTTTCGCGACACAAGCCCGGCCGGAAACATTATGACCGGTTTGTCTCCGACCATTGCCTCATCAAGCTGAGATGTGGCTGCACGATTCTGCCGACCATGCTTGTTCACAGGCAAAAACACATCGGAGAGCGGTTCTATGGCCATCAACAGATCGTTGACCACGAATTTAACTCCGGGACCGTATCTCTTTGTGAGCCAATCAATGAGCACCATACCATCAAGGCCACCCAAGGGATGATTACATACAAACAACACTCTTTCAGGAAGATTGTTCAAAATTTCATCTCCATGCACACGATACGAAATGCCAAGGTGCTCCAAAACACCATGACAGAAATCGGCACCTCGCTTTCCGGCATTCGCTCGCAACATCCCGTTCATTTCATCCTGACATATCGCTTTTTCAAGCCCGCGAATCACAAAACGCGGTATATAACGCCAATAACGAGGCATACGGATGCGCAAAATCTCGCTCACATTGAGCTGCTGTATCTCCATTAGGTTGTGCTTTGTCAAAAAAACGAGTGCGAAGATAAGCATTTTCAGCCAATTTCTATACCATAAATACAAATATATGCGCCGTATACCATTTGGCAGAAGCATAAGCGTTGCAATATCGCGGTTTTTGAGTACTTTTGTAATTATATATTCAATGTGTATGAAAAATATACTTGTCACAATATGCGCACGAGGAGGCTCCAAGGGGATTCCCGGCAAAAACATCAAACCTGTTGGCGGACAGCCACTGCTCAGCTACACAGCCAAGATTGCCAAAGAGTTTGCCTCCAAACATGGAGCAGACCTCATAGTTTCGTCCGATTCTGATGCCATTCTTGAAGTGGCTGCGGCATGCGGGTTAAACACCAACTACAAACGTCCAGACTATCTGGCAGATGACATATGCGGAAAACCTGACGCCATACGTGATGCCATGCTTTGGGGCGAAGCTCGTCGCGGAAAGCCATATGATATGGTCGTGGACCTTGATGTGACATCGCCCATACGCACTATGGAGGATGTGGAAGCGTGCCTGAGCCTGATAGAAGAATGCCCGGATGCCCTTACCATTTTCTCGGTAAGCCCTTGTGGACGTAATCCATATTTCAGTATGGTGCAACAGAAACAGAACGGATTTTACAACACTGTTTGCGAAGGAAAATTCACTTCGCGTCAAACCTCCCCCAAGGTTTACGACATGAACGGCTCGATCTACGTGTATCGCCGTGAGGCTTTGCTTCCCGAGCACCCAAGAGCCGTGACCGACCGATCTTTGGTGTACGTGATGCCGCATATATGTTTTGACCTCGACGAGCCTGAGGATTATGATTATCTGGCTTATCTCGTGGACACCGGCAAAGTCAAAATATGATGCGCAGGGTTTGTATTGTCACCGGCACGCGTGCGGAATGGGGGTTGCTGTCGCCCATTGCTCACAGACTTAAGCTGCATTCTGATGTGGAGCTACAGATTGTTGCGACCAACATGCATCTTATGGAGTGCTATGGCATGACTGTTAACGAGATAGAGGCAGATGGTTTTATTGTGAACCATAGGGTGCCAATCAACACGGGTTTGGCCACGTCCTCAGATGTGGCCTATGCCACAGGACAATGTCTTAGCGGCATGGCGCAGGCTTTCAAACAATTATGTCCGGACATGGTGGTGATACTCGGTGACCGCACTGAAATGCTCGCAGTGGCTTCGGCTGCTCTGATCATGCGTATACCAATAGTTCACCTACATGGCGGAGAAGAATCTCAAGGAGCCATTGACAACAGCATACGCCATGCCATTACCAAGATGGCAAGCCTACATCTCACCGCTACAGAACCGTACCGTCAACGCGTGATTCAGATGGGAGAAAATCCGGACAATGTGATCAATACCGGAGCCATGGGGGTGTATAACTGCATCCATGAGCCGGTGATGAGCCGCGAGGAGCTGCAAAAGCAACTCGGCATAGAGATTTCCGACAGGTCTTTGCTTGTCACATACCATCCGGCAACACTTGATACAGCTCCTGCCACAACTCGTTTTCAAGCGCTGTTACAAGCGATAGACTCCACCGAACATGGCAGCGTGATTTTCACATATCCAAACAATGATGCAAGCGGCAGAGAGATAATAGACCTGATATCACGGTATGTGGCCACACATGCGGAAAATACAACGGCTGTGCCGTCGCTCGGCAAGCATCGTTATCTCAGCGCATTGCACTACGTGGGTGCCGTGGTGGGAAATTCATCAAGCGGCATAATAGAGGTGCCGTCAATGCATGTACCAACAGTGGACATCGGGATCCGCCAGCAAGGACGCATTGCCTCGGATTCGGTGATTCACTGCGGTGACTCTGCACACGAGATTGCCAATGCCATAGCTTTCGCGTTATCTCCGCAAGGTAAAGAACTGGCCAAAAACGCAGAGAACCCATATGGCTCGCCGGACACTCTTGAAAAATGTGTGAAAGCCATAACCGAGACTTCCATAGACTCTCTCACAACAAAAATATTTCACAGTTTATGAATCCTCACATCATACCTCATACCCACACTATTCTCCAAGCCCTGGAAATGCTCAACGCATTGTCGGGAGGGGTAATGACTCTGTTTGTAACAGACGATGCCGGACATATGGTAGGCTCGTTGACCGATGGAGACATAAGACGCGGCTTGCTGTGTGGCTATCAGCCATCGGACAACGTGCAAGGTGTAATGCACAGGAACTTCAGCGCTCTGACCGGACCGAATGTTGATGTGGAACAGCTCCGCGCCATACGGGCACGAGGCGTGCGCCTGGTGCCGGTGCTTGACAACGAAGGTTCCATACTACGAATAATAGACACTTCAATCACCCAATCGGCTCTTCCCATATCAGCAATACTCATGGCCGGAGGCAAAGGTGAGCGACTTCGTCCACTCACTCTGTCAACACCCAAACCGCTGCTTGAAGTGGGCGGTATGCCTATAATAGACCACAACATACATGCGTTGGCCCGCGTGGGAGTAACAAACATATTCGTAACAGTGAATTATTTGGCAGATATGATGGAAGAGCATTTCGCCCGCCCCGTGGCCGGAGTGAATGTTACATGCATACACGAACCAAAACCGTTGGGCACCATAGGGTCGGCAAAACTCGCTCCAATCCCCGAACAAGGTGCGACTGTGGTGATGAATTCCGATTTGCTCACCGACATATCGCTGGAAGAGATGTATCTGTCGCATATATCCAAGCATGCCGACATTACTATCGCCGCTATCCCCTACAATGTGTCGGTGCCATATGCCATACTTTCAACAGACGGTTCCAATGTAACGGCTCTTGAAGAAAAGCCTTCGTATGCGTTCTATGCCAACGCGGGCATATATATGGTAAATAACGAGCTTATACATGACCTGCCGGACAACACACGCACGGATGCCACCGATCTGATAGAGCAAACCATAACCAATGGCGGGAAGGTTACATATTTTCCTATCTCAGGTACATGGATAGACATAGGCTCTCCTGCTGATTATCAACATGCCTGCGAACTCGCAGCACACCGCATAGGTTTTAATAACGAACAAACAAATTCTTGATATGCCACAATCCAATTTTATAGATTATGTGAAGATATTGTGCCGCTCCGGTAAAGGCGGTGCCGGATCGCGACACTTTCATCGAGCCAAATATGTGCCCAAAGGCGGGCCTGACGGCGGTGACGGTGGTCGCGGCGGACACATCATACTTCGCGGGAACAGCCATATGTGGACTCTTCTGCCGCTAAAATACAATCGTCATATATTCGCCGGCAACGGAGAAAGCGGTTCGGCCGGACGTAGTTTCGGCAAGGACGGTAATGATGTGATAATAGATGTGCCTTGCGGTACTGTTGTGTATGATGCTGAAACAGGTGAGTTTCTTTGCGAAGTGAATTATGACGGCGAAGAGATAAAACTGCTGCGCGGAGGTAAGGGCGGTCTTGGCAACTGGCATTTCAAATCGGCAACAAACCGCACTCCCCGATACGCGCAAC
>CAMWXV010000044.1 GCA_947178305.1 uncultured Porphyromonadaceae bacterium
GTGTCTGTCTTAATTGAGTAATGAGATTTTTCGTTAGACAAATATATTATAGTATTCCTTTTGAGTTGTTGCAAAGATATGAATTTTAATTCATATAATCTTTATTTGTAAAGCAAATTGTTGGATTAAAGGTTGATTTTGTTGTCTTAATCATCAAAACAGAATGAATTATTTTAAAATTGAGCGCACTTTGTCAGAAGGCACACCTAATTCTATGGCTCTTTGTCCGTCGGCATTTGCGTCATTGGGACGAAATCGCATTTTGTGTAATATGGCACGTTGAAGGTAAAGGTCTCCATCCGATGGATCAAGGGATATTGCTTCTGCTATGTCTATTGCGGCTGAGTTTAGGTCACCTGTCATCATCTCGCACATGGCGCGTGCTGCATAGTGTTCGGCATGTTTTTCTGTTTCAATAAGCCTTGATAAATATGGAATGGCTTTGGTGTAATTGTTGGTCAATCTATGATAAGTGGCCGCAGCCAGATTTGTAAAACGGTTTTTAGGAGCGTTGTGTTCCAGATATTCAATATCGTTTGTGCATATGGAATCAAAACCCAATTCCAAGGATAGCATGGAGCGATAGAAGCGAGTTTCAGTCAAGGTGCTGTCAAGATTTAGAACAGTGGAGAAATCCTGATACGCCTCGTTCACCTTGTTCATACTCAAAAGCACGCGGGCGCGGTTTTGTAGCACTGTGACTGATATAGGCGCTATGATATGGGCATCATTAAGTGTTTGTAGTGCAAGAGAATCTTTACCTGCATTAAATCTTACCATACCGAGGTTTGACATCAAAAGTATGTTTCCCGGATTGGCCGGTTCTGCACGCATGGCGGATACTATGTACTCCTCGGCATCCAGCCAGTGCGAATCCTTTATAGCGTCATCCGCTTTTTGCACTAAATCAAGATAGGTTGTGGCTGTGCCGTTTTCTGGTTCTATTGCAAATACCCGTAATGAGGATAGTGTGGCTACTATATATATAATAAGGTGTGATATATGTTTCATGTCCGCAAATTTAGCTCAACAGGCAAACATATTGCAGCAACTTATGGTTATAAAACTATAAAATAATAAAATTGGCCATAATTCATGGATGCAAATATGCTCTTGATTGCTTAATGTGTTTCCGGAGAGGTGTTGTCCGTCGGCATCCGGAAAAAACGCATAGTGCTTTTCAATGTCGGAATGGATAGAACAAGCAGATGTCCGTTTTGCTCCAGTGTGGCAAATGCTTCCCGATTCACCTGTTGCATTTCGCTGTCTATCCAGATAAGATCATAATTGTCAGGAAATATGGTAGATGTGATCTGACCTTTATGCATGCCGGGTAACCATAGATGCGGAAGAGTTATAGCGCCGGATATATATAGAATGTTATAGCCTCCGCAATTGTTGTCCACAATTGCCAGTTTGTATCTGCCTCCGATATGGGCGTAATTTTCATCTGTGTCTTGGTCAAGATATTGCCAGTATCCTTCAAGTGGTTTTAATGATTTGCTATGTGAGTCAAAATACTCATTTAAAGAAGCTATGGTCCAAGAGGATCGTAATGTTGCGGAAATATCAGGAGTGTATTCATCAACCAGCAGATGTAGACTGATTTTGCCGTTGAACACAGCGTAGCGTTCTCCTTGTGTTGCATTTGGCAGATTGAATTCATAAACCTGATTCATGCTATTCTTTCCGGCAAACACTCTTACCATACCATCTTTAAACGATTCTACACACAATGAGTTTTCATGTCTGCCGTTGGCTATGTTTTCAGTGAGTATTTGTGAATGTACCTCACTGTCTTTATTTGATGAATGAGTCCATATTTTCAACAGCATGCCTGGTTGGTCGGATAAGAATCCATAATCACTGTTGGCCGGATACAGCATTATGCGTGTGTAACTGCTGTCTGTTGTGGCGATTTGGACCCCAAATCCCTCATGCCATGGATTTTGTTGCTCTTTGGCTCCGGGCACGGCAGCACGAATTTCCATAGCAGAGTATATGCTCATATGTGCATTGTCACTATTTGTGAACACGATGGTATCGCTCATTATTCCTTCAGGGAAATAATGTCTTTTGTTCTGTGAGTGTGATGCAATAGCACACATGACAGCAATTAATGCTGTTAGAGGTAGTCGGAACATCATTCTGTAGCCGTGGTATGTAGAAGTGTTGATACAGAGTCAACAAACTCGTCTTCAGGCATATCCCATGGAAGCCAATTGATGTGCCATCCTCGTCGTTCCATCCCTCTGAACCAGGTCATTTGTCGTTTGGCAAACTGATGTATTGCTATTTCAAGATTACTTAGTGCTTCTTGACGAGACAGCTGTCCGGTGACATATAGTGTGATATACTTATATTCCAATCCGTAATATATCAGGTTCTCGGCATCAACACCTTGTTGTATAAGTCGTTCCACTTCTGTGGCCATCCCTTGCTCCATTCGTTGGAAAAGTCTTTGTGAAATACGTTTTCTTCGAGAGTCACGGTCTATGTCCACACCTACTATAACTGCATTTTTTTCAGGATTTGGTGTCGTGTTTTTAGCTTGTTCAGGATGCTGCTGATAATATGTTTGAATCTCTATGGCTCTGATGGCACGTTTGGTTGTGTCCACATCTGTAGTGTTATGCAGAGTCTTCATTGATGCAAGTATCTCTGTCAATTCTGTCAGGGATTTTCCGGCAAGCGATGCACGGAGCGGTTCATTGGCAGGAACTTCCGGAAGCTGAATTCCGTTCAGTATGGATTCCAGATATAGTCCGGTGCCTCCGCACAATATCGGAAGGTGCTTACGAGACTCAATATCGTGACGAGCTGTCGCGGCATCGCGTAGATATTCATATAGAGTGTACCTGTAACCGGCATCACAGATATCAATCATGTGATATGGCACGTTCTGATATTCGTCAAGATCTTTTCCGGTGCCAATATCCATGCCACGGTAGATTTGGCGGGAATCGGCACTGATTATTTCGCCGTTAAAAGCTTTGGCGCATTGTACTGCACGGTGCGTCTTGCCGCTGGCTGTTGGTCCGGTGATAACGAGTAGCTGATTATACATATGGTTGAATGTTAATGCTTATTGATGGTCAGTCGCCAATGCCATTGATATATTTTCGCCAAAAACGTCTTAGGTTATAAAAACGAACATCTTCATTGTTGTATGCTACACGAAGCCATTTGGGATCATTGAAATCTATGTCCCACTTGTGCAGGTCGCGCAGACGGAATGTCGGTGTATAATGTTTGATTTTGTAGCGACGTTTGCCATCGGGATGATATGTTTTCCATGCCATAGCCATAGTATGAATACGTACAATCTCAGCCGAAAGCAGTGGATTGGTTTGATGATTGTTGATGAGATTGCTTGCCTCATACATGGTAAACCAATGTGTATCATCAAATTCACGGTCAAACATCTCTTTCTGTTCTTGATTGAGAAAAACAATGAAGTGAAAAATGTTGCAATCGGCATTTCCGCTCAGATTGGAGTATGCAAACTTTATGTCGGCATGAGGTATATGCGATAACTGGTGAAAATAGTCCTGGGCGTCATAATTGGGTATTGAATTATGAAATTTAGTGACAAGCCACATGGGAGTATCAATCTTGGTGTCTCCCGGTATCATTTGTTCTTTGTTTTTATCTGGCACCTTAAGTCCTATATAGTTGTCGTAAACCAGAAGAAATCGAATGCGTGTACTGCGACCGGAGTGTGCTATGGAATTCTCAAATCCGTGTTCATAATAGCGCCATATGCCGATGTATCGCACTGTGGTATATATTAAGGCTGCTATGAATAGCAATAACGGACTCCAGATGAACACATATTTGTCCAATCGAGAGAAGTAGCTGTTGGAATAGAATCCGAAATAATATACCCATGATACGAGCGTACAGAATAGAGCTAAGCCAAACATTAATTTTGTTTGAAACTGTCCTTCTTGTGTGAAAAGGATGCCAAGAAATCCTCGTTCGGCAGGTGTGCCATGTCGCATTTTGCAATCGCGGCAGAAAGCAAGTTCTTGTTCCTTTATTTTTGACCATAGAATCACGGCCACAGACACAGGCCCTACAATGAGCTGTGTTATGAAAGGAATCTCATAGTTTATGGTTTCTATGTTAAAAATATAGTTTACCAGCCATCGTGAATACAAGCCATTGATTATTAACATTGTTATGCCACTCCAAAACATGATTCGCATAACAGTGAACGGTAGCAGATGGCATATTGGGAATACACGTTTGCGGTTGTGACGAACACTCAAGAACAAAAGAAATTCAAGTCCGAATGCCACAAACGGTATCCACAGATGCTTTATCCATAGAGTGGCTATGACCAATAGTGTAAGCGCTCCGGATGATACGACCCAATTGAGCCACATCCGGAAAATGCCTTCTGAGTTTTCAAGTCGAGGTTGGTGATTCACTTGTAAATGGTGCGGTTACATATTCTTTTTGAAGTAATCAAGCATACGTGCATACACTATGCTGCGAGAATTGCATCCGTTTATGGAATGATTCTTGTTTGGAAACAACAGAAGGTCGCACCATGTTCCCTGTTCCTGCATTTTATTTACATATTGTATGGTATTTGCAATATGTACGTTGTCATCGGCTGTTCCTGACATTATTAGTAGTGGGCAACAGCGGTTTGAAATATGGGTATGACACGAAGCTTGACGATATCCTGATTCATTCTCGTTAGGCGTAAGCATGAAACGCTCAGTGTATATGGCATCGTAATAGCGCCAGTCAGTCACCGGAGCTACAGCTACAGCTGCTGCATATGGGGCATCGGTTATTGATGATGCCATTATGGCTTCATAACCTCCGTAGCTCCATCCGAATATGCCTATTTTATTCTTGTCAGCCCATGGTTGTGACGCTATGTGTTTTGCAGCATTTACTTGGTCAATGCTTTCGTAATGACCAAGTTGCTTATATACTATGCGTGAAAAATCGCGACCTCGCCCTCCGGTTCCTCTGCCGTCTACGCATACCACGGCATATCCTTGTGTGGCATAATAGTTGGCCCATCCCATGCTCCATCGGTTGAGAACCTCTTGCGATTCAGGTCCGCTGTATTGATACATTATTACCGGAAGCCTGGAAGAGTTGTTGGCTGGTTTGATTACATAACCGTTAAGCTGAATACCGGCGCTGGGCACAGTAATGAATTCGGCTTTGGGCGCAGAAGCATATTTTGCAGCGTAGCTGCTGTTATCCTCTATTGTACGCACCGATTTTCCTGAATTATTGCAAACAGTATATACCGGAGGGGTAGTGGAGGTACTGAAATTTTGCATGTAATAAGTCATATCGGGTGCGAATGTGCTATTGACATAACCTTGCGCGGGTGAAAGCGTGGTCATATTGCCCTTTACATCCACTCGGCAGAGCACTCTGTTTATGGCTCCGGAACAGTTGGAGCGCATATAGTAGTTGCCTTTTGCGTCTTGACCATAGTAAGTGTCCACATCAAAATCACCGGAACTGATTGTGCGGGTGAGTGTTCCGGAATAAGAGTATTTATATAAATGCTGATAGCCGGATCGTTCCGAGAATATCACTATGCCGTCAGGCTCCATAGTCGCATTTTGATATGTTTGTGGAGATAACCACGCATCTGCCTGTTCAACAAGAAGAGATTTGGCCACTGTTGACTTCGGATTTACAGAATATATCTCCATGCGGTTTTGTGCTCTGTTCAGAGTAGTTACAATAAGCCTCTCTGGAGAATAAGCGTAAGTTATACGTGGAATGTATTCAATCTGTGTTCCTGGTAGTTTGATATTCTTGGTTTTGCGAGTTTCCACATCATAGCTGTGTACGCTTGTTTTAGCCACGGACTGTCCAGCAACAGGATATTTATATGTGAATTCACCGGGGTATAACTCATATTGTGGCATAGGATTGCAGTAACCGTCGTAAAGAGGAAAAGTGTATTCCGGCACGTTTGATTCATTGTATTTTATGAAGCAAAGAGTAAGGTTGTCTGGAGCCCATGCCATAGAACCGGTGGTATCAAATTCCTCTTGATAGCACCAGTCGGGCACACCGTTTATTACATGATTGGTTTTGCCGTCTGTTGTCACAGGCACTTCAGTTCCGTAGTCAAGTTTTTTTATGAAAATATTGTTTTCTGCCACGAAAGCCACCATACGGCCATCAGGTGAAAATACAGGCGCTTGCTGGCGCTCATGTTCGGTGGAAAGCGGCTTTAACAGGCGTGAACGCAGCTCGTAAAAATAATACTTGGCGGTGAAGGAGTGACGATAGATAGGTTCCTTGTCTGTCCATACAAGAAGCTTGCTCCCGTCAGGGCTAACAACATATCCTTCAATTGTTTCTATAGATGTTTCGCGAGTCTTGGATGTATCAAACAAAGTTTCTACCTCTTTGCCTGTGCGAGTGTCATACTTTATTATTTTTGTGCCGTCTTTACTTAGACTGAGATAGAAACTGCCATCGGCCATGAACTGAAACTTGTCGGGCCGGTTTGGAGCGGCTTCTGCGCCTACAAACTTTTCAATGTCAGAGTACTTGGATAGAGAGGGTGTTTGTGCCATTGCCACAGTGGATACTGCGAGAGCGGTGGCTGTTATAATTGATTGATAGTTCATTAGTAAATAGGGGTTGTTGATTAGAATAGAGACAATTGCTTGTCATCGTCTTTGCTATTGGGCTTCTTGGTGGGCTCTTTATAGCCGAAGTCGTCCTCGCTGTCGGACCCTTTTTTTATTGGGGTCGGCTCTTGGGCCACAAACCAATCAGTATTTTCCATGAGGTCATCAATGGCGGAAATCACCGGACGCTTTTTGGATTTGCGTCTTGTTGGCTTGGTATTATGCTCTGTTTTAGTGGATTCCGATGTCGCGGCTGTGCTTTTTTCAAGTTTTGCTGTCAGATCTGCAATCTTGGATTTCAGCTCATTTTCACTCTGCGCTTGGGCATAAAGATTAGTTTCAATAGTTTTGCGTAGACTGTTGTTGTCTGATTGAGACAATTCCAAGTCTTTTGATATCAATGATATGTGATCGTTGGCATTGGCAAGTTGAGATGTTAGATCGGCAATCCGTGAGTCAAGACGCTGTTTTACAGTTTCAAATTGCTCAACTTTCTGCATGAGCGCGTTTAATTCTGTATCTGATTCATTATCAGTTGTATGAGTGGTATTTTGTGTCTCTTCAATCTGTTTCTGCAGTTCTTGTATTTGGTCTTTGAGTGTAATATTTTCTTGTGCAAGTTGCTCAGAATCAGCACAAGATGCGGTTACGGATGCTACACGAAGTTTGTTGATAAGGCTTCGGTTTTCAAGTTGGTATTGTTCTTTTTCCGCTTCCAGGTTATTGATTTGAGCTTCAAGGTCATGTACTCGCTCATTGAGTGCGCGTTTCTGTCGTGAAGCGCTGAGCTTTTCTGATTGAAATTCATCCTTTTTGGCTTCTAATGAGGCGTTTAACTCGCGCAGACGAGCTATGTCGGCAGTCATTTTGCTGTGTGATTCGGATGTTTCACGAGATGCTTTTGCGCGAGCATGATTCATAGCGAGTTGTAATCGCTGTTTTACAGCTTCATCTATATGGTTGTAGATATACTGCTTTTGTTGTTTGGTATTAAGGCAGGAAGCTATGAATTCGGGCTGAAATTCATTGAACAATTTTATAATAGCGTCAAATATGTCACCGGGAAGTGAGTCATCCTCTGGTGTCTGTGGAACAATTTGTTCCACGGTGTTCTCCATATGTTCCACGCGTGGAACACTGGATTCGGAATCTGACGGAGCCGTAGTGTTATCATCGGTGAATTCAATCATTTCGTCTTCGTCCAATTCATTGGAAAATCCGAAGGCTTTTTTTACGGTTGATAGGAATGACATGGATTAAAAAGATGCTCTGTGATTACTTGATTTGGTTATTGGTATTGACATTCGGTTTTACAACTACACCTTCTCCTTTTTTTCCATTTATGCCGATAGTAAGACATTCAGGGAATGTAACAATGCGCACGGCATCGCTTTCGTATGTGGCAGGTAGTGAGTTGAGATAGTCAACATCGTAGAATCCTTCATGGGTGGTGGGGTCAATGGTGAAATATCCAACACCCATTGAGGTAAGGTTTTGGAAGAAGTGTGTGCCCTGGCTTGGCTCTATGCGGTAGTTTTTGAGGGCTGATTCCACAATGAGCCTTGCTCCGGAAATTTGAGGCCATTTGACCGGTATGCCCAATGCGGTGTCACTTGAACCCCAGCGTCCCGGGCCGATTAACACGTAGCCTATATTTTCGGAAACAAGGCGACGGTTGATTTCGTCTATTTCCCGGGCGGTGTCAATATTGTGCTCTGAAGAGAAGTGCTCGGGACGTACATACACTACTGTTTTTACATTATCAATAGTGCCGTGACCCAAGGCGGTGTTGGAGCGGAGTATGAGTTGATCTTCAGGAAGAGACATGATGTGTTCGTCTACAGTTTCCTTGCGGTCAACGATGGGACGTATCTGAAGCCAATAGAGATGTCCTTTGATTTCACCTTTGGGAGTGATGATGCCTGCAAATTCTATCTCAACCGGTCTGCACATTTCTTTTTGTCCGGTGTGAAGCATAAAGTCAATAGCTTCGGCAAGTGGAAGAGCGTTGTGTTTCAGTATGTTGTTGAATGTGACAACTCTCCGTCCGGTGCCGGAATCGCTATCACGAAGCAGATTGTCCTGAATGTCAAATGTGCTGACCATGTATTTCAGTGCTCCTGTTTTTGCTGCATCCTGCACTGAAATTTTGAGAATGTTGAAACTGTCATCAACTTTGAAATCGGCAGCATCGTGCATGTCAAGGGCATACATCTTGGTTTGTGTGTCGCGCAAAGCGAGGTGTAGCTCAGATGTCTGTAAAGCCGCTTTTGGATGTTTGGGAGAGAAACGGAGGCTCACGCCGCCGTCAACGATGTATTTGCCGAGACCTACGGCTACTTCGGCTACGCCGTCTTCGGTTCGTTCGTTTCCGGCAGGATAGTAGTTCAGCGATCGTCCTACGCCTGAGAATGAGGGGAAATACCAGTCTTGAACTTGTTCGCCTATGACTTCCTGTATGATTATGGCCATTTTTTCCTGGTCAATAACATTTGATGTGGCTGTCATGTAGGCTTTACTGTCGGCATAGAATACCGAGGCGTACACACCTTTGATGGCGTCGCAGAGCATCCTCATCATCTGATCCTTGTCTTGAACATGTGGAATCATGTATGTAGAGTATACTCCTGCAAATGGCTGGTAATGAGAATCTTCAAGTAGGCTTGAACTGCGTATGGCGAGCGGTCTGTCCACGACATCAAACAAGGCGTAGAAGTCATCTCTGACATGAGCTGGCAGTTTGGCGCGCAGGAAGTGTTCCAGAATGACACTGTTTGGCGCGTCGCTGAGAGCGATGGGGTACAGGTCGTTCTCTGACATGAATTCGTCAAATATGTCAGTACACAGAACAACTGTGCGCGGTATGGAGATGGTGATGCCGTTGAAGTTGTCGCAAATGGGGTTACGCTTGATTATCTGGTCAACAAATGCGAGTCCTCGCCCTTTGCCTCCGAGAGAGCCTTGTCCGATTCGTGCAAAGTTAGAGTAATGGTCAAAACGGTCTTTGCGGAATATGGCTACTACGCCACGGTTTTTCATCTTGCGGTATTTGACTATCAAGTCAAAGAAAAGCTGTCGCACGGCGGGTACTTCATCAAGGGTGTAAAACCGGTGCTGCTTTATGACTTCCGCAATGGGGAAAAGTGCGCGGGAGTAGAGCCAACGCGAGATGTCGTTGGATGATGCGTGATGAAGCAGTGCATTGGCCGGTATGTCAAAGATATGGTATTGTAGGTCTTTGAGGGAGCTTATGCGTATTTCGTGGCCTGTGGCGGGATCGGTCATGACAAAATCACCGAATCCGAACTGTTCGGATATGGCTCGTGCAAGATCAACCGGGAGTTTCTTTGATAGTTTGTCAAGAAACACGCAGTTGAAGCTCTTTGCGGCTTCAGCGTTTTTGATTTCGGATGATTCAATAATTACCGGGAGGTAAGGGTTTTCGGAGCGCAGGAATTGAGCGAATTTAAGGCCAGCTTCGGGGTCTTTAACGCCCATGCGTTTGAACGAGACATCGCTGACAACGCCAAGAAGGTTGGATCCGTAGCGATTGTATAGTTCCATGGCTTCTTCATAGTCGCGGGCGAGCATAACTTTTGGACGACCGCGCATGCGTAACATCTGCTCGTGTTCGTTGAGGGCTTCGGTGGATGATTCAAACGACTGCTTAAGCAGACATTTGTAGATGTGGGGGAGTACTGACGAGTAGAAGCGCACGGAGTCTTCCACGAGCATTATCATCTGTACTCCTACTTCGTTGATGTCTTTGTCGGCATTAAGCCGGTCTTCAAGAAGTTTTATTATGGCCAAAAGAAGGTCTACATTGCCAAGCCAACTAAATACGTAATCAATGGCAGAGAAGTCCTCGTTTTCCAATCTTCGTGATACTTCTTTGGAAAATGGGGTGAGCACAACGATTGGCACCGACGGTTGTATCTCTTTGATAAGGCGTGCACCGGAGAATGTTTCGCTGATGTCCATGCCCGGCATCATGATTACGAGGCCGAAATGTTTTTCACGAATTTTCTGTGTGGCTTCCTCGACAGTGGAGACTTGTGTTACTCGTGGCGGGGAGCTGAGATTGAGTGCCACGTATTCAAAATAAAGCTGTTCTTCAATGCGACCGTCTTCTTCCATCATGAATGCATCGTAAGGCGATGCAACAAGGAGCACATTGAAAATGCGCTTTTGCATTAAATCTTGAAATGCTGTGTCTTTGAGATATAATTGGCTGAGGGCGTCCTCGTTCATGGCTGTATATTTTTGGCTTACAAAATTAGCGATAAATAGTGAGATACGGAAATATTAGATAAAGTCATCCAGGGCAACCGCATCAAAAATTGGCAGATATGAGTGACTCCATGAAACAATCTTGGGACAATGTGATTCTGAATAAGCGTTTTTTTGAGACTTCTCCTATCAGAGTGCCCTTTGATTATCTGCAATAAAATCTTATCATCCTTGACTTCATAAATCAAGAAAGGAAATAGTCTCACACAGTGATTCTTTCACAACTATGTATAAATTAAGATTTGTATGGGAATTTTTGTTTCTCATGTATAAGCTACTTTTGCGTTAGATAACAGCAGTACCGTGTGATTGTGACGCATTTAATTGTGGATGTGCGAGATTTTGATTAATTTTGCTCATATCATCAGAGGATGAACGAATAATCACAACAACTTACCCGTAAGTTATCCGGCTTAGTCAAATCTGGTAAATTTAGCGAAGCACCGAATAATGTAGCGTGTAGGCTGCTTGTCCCGTCATAGGGGCACGGTCTGCTTTTTGCATTGTTTGAGCTTCAAGGTTTACCAGAACCCGACTAATCAAAAATGGAGAAAGGAGTTCCGTGTCCTTTTTCTATTAACCAATCAAACGGACGCAATGCCGAAATGCGTTAATGTAGGCAACAATACCAACTCAAATACCATGAACTACCCTGAAGAATTCAAATCATTGCTCACAAATGTTAATGATGGCTATATCGGCCACGGCAACCCAAACGCCAAGATCCTCTTTCTTGGCCAGGAACCTGCTATTGACCGGGAC
>CAMWXV010000045.1 GCA_947178305.1 uncultured Porphyromonadaceae bacterium
GTTCTCATGCTCTTTGCTTTGATGCAATAAAAGTGGGGATTCACTCCGAAGCTGGTTCCGTCCGGTGCGTTTCCTGCGCCGCGCTATCAGTCCCGGACACACCGTATGAAACAAGCGTCAGACCCACCTTCACCACCATAGCCTCTGATCACATCCAAGGCACTTATAGGATTGAAATCAAACGTAAAATAGTTGATATCCCAACCTATATCACCCCAATATAATGCAGGATCTGCATAAACCATTTCCTGAAACCAATATATGGCACCGTGGCGTTTATATAAGTCGTAAAGCAATGGCTTATATATAGGATCACTATCTTGTTTGGTTCTTCCGCACGCATATCTTAAAACTCCGTCAAGTGTTTCTATATCGCCCCAACCGGTGTAACTTTGTTTTCTGTGTCCATATCCGGAAGCCCCCAAAGGGAAGAACAAATTTTTGCCCGTTACCTTGTTGTACACAAAACAGCCTCTCATACCTCGCCCTTTGTTGGCATTGGCATAGTCATAGCCATAAGCTTCAACAATATCATTGGCCGTTTCTGTTGCGTCATCTCCATACAAGACACCATAGCCCTGTTCTATATCGGTAGATTTTCTTAGTTGCATATAATCATCATTTGTAGCCACTCTTGCATCAAGCATTTGCGGTTTTACAAATTTCACATGGGAAGGTTTGTAAGCAAACATTGTGGTGCGGTTTGCCGATGTAATTCTTTCCCATATTTTCTTTTGATCAGTTCCCGCGATGCTTAATTCACCCGGAGCAACGAAAGAAGCCGCGGTTATATTTATCCACGCGCTGAATGGGTTTTTATTGCTTAATGCATCTATGGGGTAGTCCCATTCTGCAAATTTGAACAGAGATCCCTCATCCAATGGAGTTGAAGCCAGTTCGCTTTTGGTTCTCATATTCATGGCATACCATTCCGCACCGCCATCAACCAGTGCGTCCGGTTTATCTCCCTGTCTCACGAAAATCAGGTGTTGACAGGTGTAATTGTGATATTCCACACGGATAATGGCATAACGGTTCTCAGAGGAGCTTCCGGAGAAATTCACCTTGAAATCAATCTTGCTGCCGGTTTTGCCATGAATGGCAGTCCCGTATTCCGGATCGGGTTTTAATGTAGCCCCGGGCATTGCAGAAAGTGTGATTCCCGATGCGTTTGTTTCTTTTACGATATATGCTTTCCAAGGCCCCTCTGACTGGAATGGCTCAAAATTAGTTGCGTTCTCTTCTTGCAAATGCTTCAACACCACATGGAAGGACTTATTATTGTTCGCAGAACGGTAAATGCCCTTTGGGTTTTCTAAACGGCGTACCTGGTATATCGGGACTTCGTTTTTATAAGGTTCGTCCACACCTGCCAGTTTGGTCGTAATCCTCACGACAGCTTTCCGCTGGTATCCAACATACGGATTGTTTCCCGTGTATCCAGTCGATTTAAACAACTGTTTGGCTCGGGAGTACATAGGAATAAATATGCTGTATGTATTTTCCTCATTGGGATGTTTTTCCACGCGGTATAAATCGTCTTCTGCCGATTGTCCTGCTTCTGTTGAATTTGTCGGGTGTTCTCCTTCGGTAAAGTCGGTATATATACGCAGACCGCGCATAGGCGGCTGGTTATAGAAATCCTTGTTTATGTCCTCTTTAGCATCATCATTGTTGCCAATAACCGTTTCTACCGTTTTATGCAGTGACAGGAAACCATCCCAAGGTTTGTCTCTCCCTTTGGCCGCAGGCGCATAATAATCAATCGGATCGGCATTATGGGGCGCCCAGTTGTTTTCTATGATTTCAGCCTTTATGAACTCTATTTTATGTCCACCCGTGTTGACTTTGATGGGATACATCATGGAATGGTTGTACAAATAGGTAATGAAATACGGCTCGGGGGTGATAACACCCGGCTCGGGCTCTTCATACTCGATATGCCAGTCGGCATCATTGGCGAAGTTCTTGAATTTCAGCGTCAGCTTGTAATGACAATTACGCTTGGCGTTATAGTCATTTATCACATCCTGCCCTAACATAAACCGATAGATGATGTATCCGTTGCCCAACCGCTCGGAATTATTTGAGATATAGTGCGCTCTGACTTCAATGTAAGTGCCGTATTTTACGTTGTCCTTCAGTCTGTAATCGGGATATTTGTCCGGGGCGTTTGGCAATCCGGGGAAGTCCAGTATATTGTCTCCGTTTGCGTCCTGCCGCTTGTCGGGCATATCTACTCCCGCCCCCTGCATATTTTCATAAAAATAGAGAGCAGGGGCATCTTCTGCATGAGGGTCGAATTCAAGTTTCGGATGTCCCGACGTGATACGATGATCTGCACACGCCTCTCCATATACAAAATCTTCGCCCGGAAGTTCTCCTTTATGATAGTACAAGATTTCCCCATCCTGCATGTCCGGTCCATTTTCGGGAAACGACAATCCGTATCCCTCCTTGCCCACGTTGTTTTCTTTACCCAAATAACATTGTGTGGGAATATCCTTAATCTGTACCGATTGCAAATAGATGAAAACCCCCTCTTTCAGCGCACTTCCGTCGAAAGCTACCGTCACTTTCGAAGCAGCACGGCGCAACCATGCGTGTAGCTTCACGCTTTTTTCTTTCACAACAAGGCATTCATCACCGTAACCGGAATTGCCGGAAGCATTTGTGAAATGTCCTAACATCTGACCGTTTTCGGCAATCTTTGCAGGATCGTTATTCCATGTGAGCGGAATACTTTTTAGACCGTCCACGGTCTGTATCTCGTCATGATATTTGCTTTCCAGTTCCGGAAGGTTCGCCACAGCATACATGTAGTACCTGCCGAACTCAATTTCTTCGGGCAACTTGAAAGTGACACGTTTGGTGCTTTTTTCCGCAGTTCCGTTTCCACCTTCCGCATCGCTATCCGTACGGTTTTCATCGGATATGGACACGGCATCAAGGTTTATCTTCCAAGGTTCGCCGTTTCTTAATGTCTGCGTTTGATAATCATACAACAATACATATAAACTCGTGATGTCTTTCAGTGCATCCCCGGCAGCACGGGTTCTGGTCAGCGCCGATGACATGGGCTTGAAGTCCAGCGTGGCGGTAACTGTTGCCTGGCCTTCGCCTATGTTTTCAATTTCCAAAAAGTCATCCTGACAGCCGGTAGCCGCAACCATCATCAGCAAGAAAATGATATGTCGTACAATATACTTCATATGCTTCTATATTATTGTTTTATAATCCAAAATCCGGTTCAAGTTCTACGTTACTGTAAGGTATCACATCCACTATGATTTCCATACTGTTAAGTAATGTTATGTTTACCACGGCGTGGGTATTGCGGAACAGTGCTTTCAAGTTGGGCAACGTGAAGACAAATGGCTCCGTTCTTCCGGCAATGTTGATGGTCATCGTGTATTCCTGCTCACCGTCTGTTGCACCAGCTTTGAGGTTCCGGCTTTCTGGCAGGTAGAAAACTGGGGGATTATCTGCCACACCGGGTGTCGCCATGTCGGGCCTGTCTATATCAAAGTCCGATTTTTTTACAATAACCTTTTCGTTATAGGTATATTCTTTTGTATTGCATGCCTGTGTCGGCAGTTCGTAGTCCTTCAACCAGCCAGCCGCTTCCGTTTTGTCATAACTGTCCCCCTCGTATGAGGCGTCGGAAACCTTCTTCAGCCACTCTATCCAGCTTTTCCCATTGAAGAGTATCCGGTTCTGTTCACTGTTGTTGACATGTGCCATCAGAAAACTCTTGTCGGCATGTTTAGCTATGGTGAAACTATCCACGGTAACATCTTCGCCTCGCCAATTCATGAAGTTCACTGTGAACTTCGTGGCGACACGCACCAGATGGAATGTCTTTTCCGCCCGTCCCTCAAAAGGCTCCAGTTCATACATGGAAGACATCGGGACCGGTTTCCCATCCGAATAGTCTGGGGCGAAATAAAGACCGTCTACCGCATCGGCAAAGCCTGGCGAATCATCGGAATAACCATCAAAAAAGAGTGTCAATGTCCTACTGTCCGTCACTCCTTCTATGGCGGACACACTCTCTTCGTTGGCGAAGAGAAAAATCTTTTTCTTCTCGTTGGATCTTACTTTCAGAATGATGCTTTTCTGAGCCCGCGCATCCTCCAGTGAATAGTACCGGTTGTGTTCCACCGTACCGTCAGCGTGCAATATGACGATACGCAGTGTGTGTATCAGTTCACAGTCGGGCACAATGCCGCTATCGGCATTGCGCGATGCGCCCATTATTTCGGTATTCACTACGAACATAGCCACCCCGGAAACAATACCGGGATCGTGTACATCATCGGTATCGCTGCTGCATGACACCGATATGCACATCTGGCAAAGCAGAGTTGCCGCCAATAGGATATGTCGCAATAAGCATTTCATTTCTTTATTTGAGGAAAGTTCCTAATCAAACTTATAAATCCGTTCTGTTTTCCACTACAACCCACGAAAGCACCTGTATTTGTGTGCCGATCCAACGGAAACCGTCATCAAGGAAGAGTGTCATGTTGTACTCGTCGGCACGATCCAGATACTCTTGGTCGTCCATTTTACTGAGATGTGCGCCTTTCACCATCAGGGCATAGTCAATGATGGGCAGAGAGGCTATCAGCTTGCCGTCTTTTGCGGCGCGTATGGTCAGCACAGGTTTCTTATACTTGCTCCAGTCCTTAATAAAAAGTCGGCTGACAGTCATTTCCGCCATGACCACCTTTACCTGTGTGATATCTCTGTTTTCCGAGCCCACACCGGCCTCACCGGAATAGAGAGCCCACGGGCGATACTGCACCGGCTGCTCATGAAGCAGGGAATTGTCGTATGCCAGCCATCCGTTCACATCCTCTATGCTGAATGTGAAATCTTCGGGCCGAAGGTCTTCGGCAGAGAGGTGTTGCAGCATAACCCTGAACACATTTGTGTCTTTGGTGAGTGGCATTTCATAGAAATACTCACCACCATCGTCATCGGCGGGCAGCTCCACGTTTATCATTCCATGAAACAGCGGATACAGGCCATTGCCCGGTGCGCCGGACTGTGACTCTCCGCCTTGCGGCGAGGGGGGATTGCCCTTGTCAAGGTTCATGCGGCAATGCAGGTCGGCGGGTTTAGCCGCAGATGCTGCATCCGGCAGGCTGAAAGTTTCTTCATTGCCTAACCCGCACCATGCCACCAGTCTGTAACTGCCTGGAGGCAACGGGAGTGTCATGGAGTAGTTTTCCGACCTCAACACTTCTCCATGCTCGGTTCCCTGCCACACCAACTCTTCCTTGTCGTTGAACGCAAAGAGCCTTACCGATGTCACTTCGTGTGCAAAGGCATCGGCAAACTTGAGGTTCATGTCATAGCGGAACTTGAGTCGGTAATATACCGTGCAGTCCTCTTCTTCGTCAAAAAGGAAACTGTCGCACGAAGTTACCAGCAGAAGCGTTGCCAGAACCGCAAAAAGTTGTCTGATTTTAATACATATACTCATCTTGTTACTGGATGCTTAATGATTTTTAGCCGGAATCAGGAAGAAGTCTTGATTGTGTGAATTTTGAAAACCAAGGAAACGGCAATATCTTTCAACCGCCGTTTCCCTGATTAGTCAGCCTTGTTCAAGGCGGTGTGTCCGTTATACGGTCATTCGTTACCACGCAAGGTCGGTGTTGTTGGGAACAACTCGCCAAGAAAGTACGTTGATCTGAGCGGCGATGTAAGTGTCATCGTCGTTATCCGGTTTCTGGGGAATAATCTCTTCATCCGGGTTGTAGACAGGTGTACCCAGACCTCTTACCGAATTGATGGCCACATCGTAGATATGGTTACGTACCACACCGTATTTACCCTTGCTATCCGCGGCTGCTGCGTGATGTACAAAGTCAGTGTAATAGTATGTCATACCTTCTTTCCATACCTGCGCGCCCAGAAGACCTTCAAGCAGCTCATCGTTTATTCTTTGAACTGTCAGGACAGGAGCGTCTTTGGTTTTGCCTTCGGTGAATACCATCGTTCCATTAGTGATAGCTTCAGCAACCTGCTTATTCAAGTTCAGGTAGCTCAGGTATCTCTTGCTGGCTTCCGAATTTTCATCAGCCAGACCAGCCTCAACAGCCGATACAAGCTCTACATGTTCCGGAGCGATGGAAGAGAATTCATATTCTTTCGTACCATCGTCCTTATTAGTTTCCGTTCTCAGATAAATTACATTGGCCACCTGATTTACCATAGCTGTTTTCAGACCAGCCTCGGTGTATTCATTACCTGCCCATTTGGCACGGCTCACTGCGGTTGCATTGTCGTCTCCATCAAGAGTAACCAATACGGCAGCGATGATGGCTTGTGTGCGGTTGCTTACCTCATTGACCGGATTGTACAACTTCTTTGTACCATCGCTATAGTTGTCGGCTGCATTTTCCAGCATATATGTCAGAGCCGTCTCGCCAACTTCAAGACCGATGTTTTTATATGCCTTGTAACCAAGAGTCAGCCCCTCATCAGGGTTTACCGCCCAGAAGGAACGGAAGAAGTCGCGGCTGTTCCAAATCCAACCCAAAGAAGAATTCCATGACGTAGTAGAGTTTACCTTCTTGATAAGACGGGATTTGTCGGCAGTGCCTGTGACATCCCATCCTTTGAAAAGGGCATATACCTGCTTGCCACCTTCTGTAATTACCTTGCCATCTTTGTCCTTCAAAGGAACAGCCTTATAAGTTTTACCTTCAAAGGTCGCATCTACAGCCACAAGTTCTCCCTCTTTCAAATCCACCTTCAGTCTTGCCTTTGCCACAACGCGCTCGATGTAGACCTGTATGGGACGTTTCAAAGCATCCTCAGAAGTGGAACACAAGTTGTCGGGATGGATGGTAGAGACTGTAATCTGACCGTTCTCATCGGCATATGATGAGTTTGTCATCAGGAAACCGTTGTCAGTGGAAACGTAATCGCCTACCTTGTCACAAAGATTTTTGAAAGACAAAGAACCGGTACCAAGATTCAGATCCGTGTGGTTTGCCACAGCCACCATGGAGTTTACAGCAGCATTGTCACCTTTTTTTGTATTGATGACCACCACGGCTTGGAACTTTTTCTCCACATTATCCATGTCGGCGGAACCGGCACCAAGTTCGTTGACAGTCGCATCCACATAATTCACGTTCCTCGCGGGATTGACGTTTACGGCATTGTTGTCCTTGTCAAAGAAATAGAAGCGCAGGGACTTGATTTCATTTTCATCGGCAGAGCCTTCTTCATAAGTTCCATCCAATCCCTGGGCTCTTGAGCCTGCATAGGCAGCAGGGGTTGCACCGACAGGATTTGAGATGGTTACAGCCAGGTAATGGTTTTCTCCATCACCTGCATCACTCGTACCTGGTCCGTCAGGGAAGTCGTTTTCGGAACAAGCGCAGAGCGCCATCAGTCCGAGCAATCCAAACAGTTTTTTTACGTTCTTCATTGTTTTTGAGTTTATGAAATTATTAAATTAAATATGTCCTCGTTTTTCCAATTCGGCCAATATGGTTTCGGCTTTCTGCAATCCCATCTGTGATGCCTTTTTCATGTGAACAACAGCGGTCTTATAGTCTTCTTCGCGGATGGCGAGCGCACCCTTTGCATATTCGGTTTCGGCCGAACCGCCTGCCTTGGCAAGATAGCGGCGTGCCATCTTGAAATTGTCCTGACGAATGGCCGCGTTTGCGGCATTGAGATTGGCTATTTCATCGTCGGGGAACATGCGCACCGCCGTTTCAAACACATCGGTGAACTCCACAGTCCCCGGTTCGCAGGTGCCCGCCACTATGTAGAATTCGTTAAGATTCAGCTTTCCGGGCTGCTTCGCCATGATGCGTTTTATCTCCTCCGCATCGTTGAAGCTGCGGAGGTTGTAGTCTATCCGATAGTCGGTGTGACGCAATGCGGGGTAGCAATGCTGCAACAAGAACCGGTACTCCTGCGGATAGGTGCGTTTGATTTTCAGTTCTTTTGCGTCAGGATCCATATCAGTGTCTATCAGTGTGAGAATCTCCGCGCGGTGTTCCAAATTGGAGTTTTCAACATATCGACGCAGTCCTTCCCAGTCTTCAGGTTCGTACTCGGTGAGTATTATGCTCTCGGGGAAGTCATATAGCCTGCGGATATGCTCCTTCAGAGCCTTTGTACGTCCGACAGCAAGGTCGGTATTGTGCGAATATGGACTTTCGGGCGAGGCGAAACCTTTGAGCCACACTGAAGTGATAGTCACGTCATTGTCACCACGCACAGAGTCAATAGTTGCCTGTATCTTGCCAAGCTCCACCGTGTTGCGGCGATATTCGGGATAGATTACCGTCTGGTCGACAGGGAAGTCAATGAATGCCGACCCTGACAGCGAGCGGGTCTTCATTATCTCCGCCTTCGGACGCACGAATACCAGTTCTGGGAAGAATTCCTCATGGTATGTTCCCAAGCCGCCTTCGTATTCCGCCAGAATCTCGTGGCAACATCCCCAGTCGCTGCGGTGGAACTTCAATGCAGCCCCGTCCATCCAGTCCTCAAAAAAGACACGGTTCTGATAGTCTATGTTGTCAGGTTTCTTGGATGCCCGAAATATTGTCTCTTTGTCACCGGAGATACTTTCCATCCCGTTTCGGGTATAATAATAATAGCGTCGGCGACCGTAAATCCCTATAGCGGGCATATCAAGCGAGTCTGTTCCGTTCACAAGCCGTGGTGTGAGAAGCACCGCACGATTGGAGTTCACATCCAGCCTGGTCAGGTCTACCGCCATCTCTACTGCAAGGTACTTACCCTCGCGGGTCATTGCAAAGCCGTTGACTGATACTCCGGGAATAACATCCTGTGTTTTCTGCGCCACAGATTCTGACGCGCTCCCCAGTCCGAGCAAGGTTGCCAGTACGAATATAGTAGTCTTCCTCATCTTTTTCTCCTAATTAAAACAGATAAACCAAACTGACAGCCAGTCTTGTGGGCCCCACGTAATGATGCGTTTTGTTAGTCTCGACTTTTTTACCGCATCCGGAGCACCTGTATTTGTCGTACCGTGTGTAGGAATAGCCAATCCCCAGTTCGGCTTCAAGGTTCCAGTTACGGTTCAATATCCAAGCATATCCGTATGACACGCCGAACCCTGCGAACCATCCTTGATAACGGGCGTTTTTAAGTTTCCTTGTGTCCGTACCAAGAAAATTGATGCCTCCGTCAAAGCCTCCGATATTATACTGTCCGCCATGAACGTGAAAACCAAAAAAGCTGGCATCAAAGATATTACATAACCAATAACGAGCTTCGGGCTGCACCGCCCAGTGTTTCCAACGGCGACTATCAGGAAGTGTCCACACATTCAATTGTCCTGAAACATCCAAAGTCCATTTCGGAGCAAGACGCATCTCGATACCGATATTCGGATTGAGGAAACCGTCAGCGAGCAAGTTGGTCTTGACCGCTATATTTTGGGCCGATACATTGCTTGCACAAAGCCCCCCAAGCAAAAACAATATTGCTATTCTATTTTTCATAATGATGGTCTTTAACCTCTTTCGCAAGATTGTCGCCTCCGAAAAACGCTCCGGGAACAAGAAGATTGGCCTTAACCACAAATTGTCCTTCAGCAGTTAACACACAGAAAAACAGCGCTATAAAAAGCGACAATTGTTTCACAAATCTCACATGTCTCTATCTTATGTGTAAACAGATACAGTGTTTTTCCATTGCATCATATTCCTCGCGGAAAAAGATGCACAAAAGTACAGATTAATGACGATTTTACCCCCCCCCTACTTGTTAATTCTTGTTAATACGGATTCTTCTTTGTCTGTGCAGTTCCGGTAGTCTCACAGTTTCGCAGACAAAGAATGAATACATCGCAAATTTTATACATCACAAAAAAGAGCTGACTATCTTTAAGATAGTCAGCTCCAAATGTAGAAACACCTGATGCGTGGTGCCTTTTTGTTTGTTTCTTATCTTTATCTGTAATCTATAGTGGACTTGACACTGTTCACTATATAGCGCACATCCTCATCTGTTACATATGGGCCGGCCGGAAGACAGATGCCCGAAGCAAACAGAGATTCACTCGCTCCATTGACATAGGCAGGCGCATTTTTATAAACAGGCTGCCGGTGCATCGGTTTCCACAACGGACGCGTTTCTATATTGACCGCATCAAGAGCCATGCGCAAAGCCTCCACATTGCTATTGGGCTGACAATCGGTAGTGGCACTATTGGCGGCGTGGGTCACTCCCGCCGCTCCTCCAACCGACCCAGATATAACACGGCGATAGGCATTTTCTTGTCCCTTAATCTTCAAATCCGGATCCAGCACGGCTGTACATAGCCAAAAATTGGCGTCATACTCAGCTCCGGGATTGCAATGCATCGTTATCCCCTCCACTCCCCTGAGAAGCTCACAATAAAGCTCCTGCACATGCTTGTGGTGGGCAAGATATTTATCAAGAACGGTGAGCTGCGCACGACCTATGCAAGCGGAAATGTTGGAGAGGCGATAGTTATAGCCTATCTCCTCATGCTGGTAGTAAGGGTAACTCTCACGTGCCTGTGTGGCATACCACATTACCTTGCGGGCCGTTTCGGCATCAGGACAAATCAACGCACCGCCACCGGATGTTGTAATCATTTTATTGCCGTTGAAACTCAACACTCCGAAATGCCCATAGGTGCCCAGCATTCGGCCATTGAATTTTGATCCGAATCCCTCAGCCGCGTCCTCTATAACCGGAATATCATAACGATTGGCAATCTCCATGATGCGGTCTATCTGATAAGGCATGCCGTAAAGCGCCACCGGGATTATGGCCTTGGGCTTACGTCCGGTCTTGGAGATACGGTCTTTGATCGTGGATTCAAGAAGATCCGGGTCAATGTTCCACGTGGCACATTCAGAGTCCACAAACACAGGCGTGGCACCAAGATAAGTGACAGGATTGGCCGACGCGCAGAATGTGAGCGACTGCACAATAACCTCATCACCCGGCCTTACGCCACAAGCTATCAACGCAAGATGCACGGCCGATGTACCGGAATTGAGCGCCACGACATGGTCGGCACCCATGAAAGCGCCAAGCTCTTGCTCAAACGCAGTCACATCCGGGCCAAGCGGCACAGCCCAGTCCTCAGCGAGCGCCGGCTTGATAAACTCAAGCTCCCGCCCGCTCATCCTCGGCTTGCAAAGCAATATCCTCTCTTTCATCAGTATTGTATGTCTTCGGGCCGGAGAGGGGTGTAGGGGCCGTCCTTGACTTCAAATATCGTGGAGGGCTCCAACACTTCTATTCCGTGCCATTGATTCTTCGGTATCTGAACACCATAATTACCATCCCTGGGATCAAGGAGATAGCGCTGCATCTCAACTCCGAGATCATCGTAAAACACCACGTACATCTTGCCACGCAAAAGAACGTATGTTTCGGCAGTGTGTGTATGGCGATGCACCGGAAGTGGCGTTCCGGGTAAAAGCACGTTCAGCAGTCGCTGCGCTTTGGCATCAAGGCTATCATGAAGATTAAAATTCATGCGCAAACGAGGACTCGCCTCGGCCTGTGCCGTTATATTGTCAAGCAGTTCGTTATCTGTATCTTATACACAACTGACGCAGCCGACGATACTCCTTGTGTAGATCTCGGTGGA
>CAMWXV010000046.1 GCA_947178305.1 uncultured Porphyromonadaceae bacterium
TGCACCGCACTCGGAGTAGATACCGACTACGCCACATCCCCCTCATTCTCAATCATCAACGAATACCGTTCATCCACCACAGCCGAACTCATATATCACTTTGACCTCTACCGCCTTGAAACCATTGACGAAGCATTTGACATCGGCGTAGAAGACTACCTTGACTCCGGAGCACTGTGCCTGCTTGAATGGCCCGAACGCATAGCCGACATACTCCCCGACGACACCGTGCAGGTATCCATAACCGTAGACCCCAACACCGACGCACGCACCATCACCGTCACCACACCCGACTGACAATGCACATCGCCACCTGGATACTCATAACCTTGTTCACCATAGCCGGAACACTCGCACTGGGCGCAGCCATCACCAACGCCCGGTGGTTGTTCGGCTCAGCCAACGCCAGAATGCTCACAGCCCGCATCTCACGCCGCACCTCACGAATCATCTACGGCATCGCAGGCATGAGCATACTCGCAATGGCCGTATATCTGGCACTGAACATCCCCTATCATCCTTAAAAACACCTCGCAAAACAAAAAATCAAGCAAAAAAAACACTCATTTTTTTTGCCATATCAAAAAATACCCTTACCTTTGCACTGCAATTGCGGGAGCCACCCCCACCTCGGCAGCCCGTGTAGCACCCTTGACTCCGTAGCTCAGTTGGTAGAGCAAATGACTCTTAATCATTGGGTCGAGAGTTCGAGCCTCTCCGGGGTCACAAAGCAACGCTGAAAATCAAATGATTTTCAGCGTTTTTCTTTTTTAGCAAAATTCAGAACACAGAAGAATTCAGGCACATGTATGTACGGACTATATGAGTTAGGTAGAATTATTCCAATTTAACCACCAAAGCGCGCTGGTATTTGGAATGATGGATTATTATCCCTAAATTCGCATCGTTTCCCAAAATTAAAATATTTTCAAGTTTGGGAAATTCAAAATATGAAACTAATACACAGACCGCATTACCTCAACCAATTAAAGGGAGTTTTGCACACTCCCGACATAAAAATTATAACAGGCATCAGACGCTCAGGCAAATCAAAATTGCTGGAAGCATTTATTGAGTACGTCCGGCAGATTGATCCCACAGCCAATATAATCAGCATAGACCTGACAAAGATAAAGTTTGAGCACCTAAAAGAATACCATGCATTAAACGACTATGTTGAGTCTAATTATCAATCCGGGGTAAACAACTATCTTATGATTGATGAGGTACAGTTGTGCCCTGACTTTGAATTGACAATAAACAGTCTCCATTCAGAGGAAAAATACGACATATATATCACGGGGTCAAATGCCTTTCTCTTAAGCAGCGACCTTGCGACCCTGTTCACAGGGCGACATATTGAAATTCACGTCTATCCCTTCAGTTTCAAGGAACATTGCTGCTATTTCAATATTAAGGACAATATTCAGCACGCATTGGACAACTATCTCAAAACAGGAGGGCTTGCTGGCTCTTACACTTATCCTAATGATACCGACAAGGAAAGATATGTGCGCGACGTATATGAAACCATACTTATACGTGATCTTGTGGATAAATACAGACTTGGCAACCCAACCGTGCTCAAAAAAGTGGGTGACTACCTTATGGACAATATCAGCAATATCTCATCTTCACGAAACATCAGCAATGTTCTATCAGCCGATGGCAACGAAACCAACCACAAGACGGTAGGCTCTTACATTGATTACCTGTGTAACGCTTTCGTTTTCTATGAGGCTAAACGCTATGATGTCCGGGGCAAGACCTATCTTCAGTCGTTAAGCAAATTCTATCTTGCGGATACGGGCATAAGGATAGCCGAACTGGGCAAGCGCAATATGGATTGGGGGAGAATGTTGGAAAACATCGTGTTCATAGAACTGTTGCGACGCAGTTATGATGTCTATGTAGGAAAACTCTATAAGAAAGAGATTGACTTCGTGGCAATGAAAGGGAATGAGAAAATCTACATACAGGTGAGTGATGATATTTCCGGAGACGACACATTCCGGCGAGAGGTTGAGCCGCTGCTCCAGATTCGCGATGCCTATCCGAAAATTCTACTTGCCCGGACACGGCATGATGATACCGATTATGAGGGCATAAGGATAGCAGATATTGCGAACTGGCTGCTGGAAGACCGCGAGTAATAACAATTTTGAAGTGATTGATCACAAAATTATAATTGAAATTTGTTATAAGCACCAGATTTAGAAACGGTTTAGAAGCGGTATTGGACGCTGGCGAGAATGTTGCGGGAACGGATTTGGAATGAATGTTCCGATTGAGAGAAGGTTTCATATGTCACATATTTATATTGCCGCTTGTTAAGCAGATTGTTGCCTGTCAGCGACAAACGCACTTTGCTGCTGACATGCCAAATAGCTGACGCATCAAGCAAAACGAGATTTTCAGCGTTTCCATCCGAGAAGCGTGTCAAAAAATGCTCTGCACCCACGGTAAACTGCCAACTGTCAGCAGGAATAACAGAAGCGTACAGCCTATGATTGAAAGAGTGGTTATTATTGGTTATCCCCCCAATCATCAGCCGCGATAATACATAGTCCACATCATAATTCAGGGATAGCCACCGCATAATACTACCTTTGAAATAAGGCTCTACCGAAACCGTCTGCTGAACGTAGCCTTGCACAATATTGTCACGCATTGAAGCGGCCGAGCTTGTCAATGCACTTACATCGCAACCTACAACCATGCGGCTATGACCGAGTCCCTTGCTAACACCACCGCTCAGATACCATGAGCTACTGTATGATACCCGATGGGCATATGTTGAAACAATGAAATCATCTATAAACAGTTGGTTTGACATCAACGCGTTTCGGCTGTAGTTGTAACTTAACGAAGCGTTAGCGAAAAAAGAGGTCAACGGATTGCGATATTTATATCTCATTGAAACTGATACACCTTGTGAATATTTATCTATACCATTGGCAACAAAAATATTACGGTAATCGGAAAGCACCGGATTCATGATATTCATATAGCCCTGTGGTGATGTAAGTTGATAAGAAACCGAAGCCGACACCTCGCTCTTGGCAGTAGTCTTTTTGCGAGCTGATAATCTGGGAAATATATTCACATAATCATATTGACCGTTGATGCTCTGATGCAGCCACTTCACCGGAATTTTCGCCGAGAGCAGCCAGCCGTTGCGCTCATAGTCAAGTTGTGGAGTCGCATAGAGATTAGACATAAAAGAATCAAACGTACCCGCATTGTCAAAAGCATCCATACCAATCAAAGACAGGTCCAATCTATGGTAATCCACATCTATTCCACCATTGATATAAAATTTCCAGAAGCGGCCCAATTTGCCATAACGACTCTCGGTAGTGCTACGTAAGTCTGTTGTCCCGACGCTTTGGCTTACATTTCTTTCACCGAGTACAAATAGCTTGTCCGGCCGATAGGCTAATGAATTGCGCGATGTCAGTTCAAAAAGTTTTTTGTCATTACGCTTTATCAACTTGAGATCGTTTGTAGCGGAAAGCGCGCGCCGGCGTATTCTTTGGTCAAGGTCAAACGAACCCGTTACAGTTGAGCGGGAATTTTCCCAGACCCCCTCCACTGTAAACTTATCTTTCAGAAAATATCCCCGCTTGTTGACTTGCACGTTAACCTGCCCCGACAGATCATGGCTTTGAGTGCGCAGGCTGTTGTCTTGCAGGAAATCAGCAATTGATTGACTGAAATAATCAGTGCGTAACGATGAATTATAATCAAGTCTGTCACCTATATAGTTCAGTTTGAAACGCATTGAAGTGTCTCCGAGTTTCCATGCCGTAATGGAATTTGCAAGCCACGAACAATTGTCACGCGTGCGCTTTTCATTCAGCGGAGCGTTCACAATATCTGCGGCTATATACTCAGGCCACAGACTTTCCGAATAATCCGCCGGAAACATATCATCAAAATCATGCTCCATTATCTGCTCGTCAGGATTCCAGACGGTATTTCCGCCTCTCATTGTGAGTATGTTCTGCAGTTTGGGAGCAATGCGCATGGCATAGAGCGAACCGTCATAAAGCCACGGCTGCACACCGGTGCCGGCTTTGACAACACCAACCCACTTTCCCTTTGCATTTTCGCTAAGTTTGATATTGATACCGGCTTCTTCCGGAAAATCAATACCTTCAAGAGCTTTGACCGGCTGATGGTTCTCCATCACCTCAACCGACTTCACATCCTTATGAGATATGTTGTTGGTTGCAAGTCCATACTGACCGCCGAGAAAATCATCACCGTCAATATAGAACTTGTTGATAGGCTTGCCCTGATACCTGATAGTGCCATCTTCATCAACCTTGACTCCAGGCAGACGCTTGATTACATCAATAATGGCATTGTCTGTGGCATTGGCGTAACGTGCCACATTGAACACGAGAGTGTCGCCCTTGGCATAAATGTCAGGAGCCTGCACTATCACATCTTTTAGTTGAGTGGCTTGCGGCCATATCTCCACTCCATTGGCGAAACCATAGTCGCGAGGCAACTTCAACGATTCATAACCCATGCAGCGAAAAGAAATGGAATCAGTCGTTTCCGTAATTTTGATTTTGAACGCGCCATGGGCATCAGATGAGGTAAACGCCGTAGCTTTTCCGCTTCGGTTCAGAGCTTGAATGACAACACCGGCAATCGGCTGACGACTTTCTCCGTCAACAACAGCTCCGCGCACCGTCTCCTGAGCTACCGCCACTATGGGCAGCAGCAACAGGAAAAGGCCAAGTATGAACAAGCTGCATATCTTCATTTCCGCCAATCGCGTTCAATGTAGTCAAATAGCAATTCAATCGGGTCATAGGCATCAAGCACCGGATTCCCGGCCTCATCACACACTGTTATATGACCGTTACCACCGGCTTCATAATAAGCGTATGGATTTATGTCATACCGGTTCTTGGCATCGTAATATTTGAGTCGGGAAGTCTTGTTATAGGGCCCTTTGTAGATTGTGATGGGGCGTGATGAATTTGATTTGACACCGATGCACTCAAATCTGTAATGTCCGGCTTTGTCAGATGCCTTCATTATGAGACCGGGAAGCCCATGAAGCTTCCAAGGGCCATCCATAACCGGAATTTCCTCGGCATAGTATGCAGTCCACTCCCTGCCACGGAATTTGCATCTCGCCTCACGGCATTCATATCCGAGCACTGTCGCCGTACTGTCCGTGAGTTCCCATTCAAGAATGGGCATATCCTCCTCGTAGCTGAACCAGTCCATGCATATCTTCTCTGTATGCGTCACACGCCCCACAGGATAATTCTTGAAAATAGTCATAAACTCTCCGTTTGACAGTTTACCTTCCATAATGGCATCCACAACCTGCTCAGAAGACATATTCACCAACAATGAATCCACCGTAAGATTCTTGTAACTTGAAAATTTCGACAAACCGTCAGCGCCAATTTGAAGAAGCATTTTGTCAGAAGTGAAGCAATCATCAAGTAACCCCGTCGTGTCATTGCACCAGAAGTAATCATAAACAAACTCCATAGTTTCGGGTGCAATTGTCTCAGTTTCGGGAACAGATGTCTGATATATTCCGAGAGTGCGTCGCATAACCTTCCCTGACGCAGTTGCAGCCACCAATACGGCCACAATGATAATGAGTCCGGTTTTTTTCATTTCGCTTGAAATTTTTATTTATGTTGCAAAGGTAAGGCATGCCCGGCCTCCGGCCGAAAAACAATCATTACTCAAACATTATGGAATTATTACTAAAATATTACTCCCGGCAAGATAGTGATTTTATCATGGGGGGCATCAATGGATTTCTGATTAAATTTGCATATGGAAAAGAAAATCAAAACACTCTACATACTTTCAATCATATCGATCCTCGCCTTCCTCGGAATGCAAGTATATTGGCTTTATGTCCGATACGATTACTCTTTACAAGAGTATGAAAAACATGCACGGAACGTAATAGAAAACACATTGGATGATTATAATAAACTGAGATTGCAATCAGCACCAAAAGAGAAAAAAAACATAGTCGTCCATACATTGAACAATTTGAACACGGATATAGACTCCACCGGCACACAAAAACGAACAGCAACTATATCATCTACCTTTTACGATGGTCGGGAACTATTAGGAATAAAAGAAGACAGAAAATTGACAAAAGAAGAAATGAATCAACTGGCCGCAATGATTTGCGACAGTATTGCAGCCATAGAGAAGATAATGAATTCATTTGATGTGACAAGCTCACCATCCGACGGCGCAGCATGGAATGCAATGAAACATTATGAGGTGGAAGCCCAAATGCCTTTCTCCGTTGAAAGTATTGACTCTTTACTCAAAAAAGAAATCAAAGACACCGAGATCTCACTCATTGTAACCGACAGCATGATATGGGAAAACACCACCATATCTCATTCCTCTATCATAAGTCCGCATTTCACCTTTGTGCATCCTTATTCAGAACTTGAAAAGAAATCAGTTGTGATTGACTGCAAGATTCCGATATCGGAAATTCTCCGGACAATGGGATGGACACTTGCCGTAGCCATTGCGCTCTCATTGTTTCTTATATTATGCCTTGTGTGGCAAATAAATACTATCATCAGGTTGAAACGCCTTGACAAGATGCGCAATATGTTTGTCACCACGATGATTCACGAATTGAAACGCCCTATCTCCACTTTGAAAATGTGCGTGTCGGGCATTGAGAGCAACAAGCTGATGGAAGACGCATCCTTGCGAAAAGAAATCGCAGGAGAAACACGCATAGCTCTTGACAACCTCTCCGCCTACTTCACCAAACTGCGCGACATAACATTCAACAATGTTGAGCAGATACCGCTCAATGTCACATCATTCAATCTCAACACCCTTGTTGACACAGTCTTGAAATCAATCGCGATTCCAAGCACAAAACTCGTTACATTCAGCATTGAAGTCTCCGCAGAAACAATAGTTAACGCCGACCGCTCACACTTATCAAACATACTGACCAATCTAATTGAAAACGCAATCAAATATTCCGGCGATGAAGTAACAATCAAAATAAGTGGCGAAAAGTCCAACGGCATAGTATACATAACCGTTTCAGATAATGGCAACGGCATATCATCCGGTGACCAGAAAAAGATTTTCAACCGTTTCTATCGAGGCAGAGCATCATCCACTGATATTCCGGGCATGGGTCTTGGGCTTGCTTATGTAAAACTTTTGATCAATGCACATTGCGGCACTATTTCGGTAAAAAGCGATGAGAACTCTGGCTCAACATTTACAATAAAACTTCCGCAATGAAAAAAATACTTCTCATAGACGATGACCTTAAGAACTCCATGCTTCTCAAACGCTTCATTGAAGCAGAAGGGTATGAGGTAACATACGCACCCAATGGAGAAACCGGGTTGGAAATATATAACAAAACTCATCCCGATCTTATCCTTCTTGACATCAATATGCCGGGAATGAATGGATTTGAAATTGCGAAAACAATCCGCAACAACGACCGACGCGTACTCATTTTCTTTCTCACCGACCGCACCGACAAGGTTGACCGTCTTTATGGCTTCAAGCTTAAAGGCAACGACTATGTGCCCAAACCGTTCTATCCCGAAGAACTGATAGCAAAAATCAACGAACGCTTTGACAGCGGCTTCACAAATCAGGATGTGGAGTATAAATTAGGCGATACTGTTTTTCGCCCCAACCTGTCAACACTCACCTACAATGGCGAAACCCATTCGTTGTCAGTCCGTCAAACCGAGATACTATCCATTCTCGCAGCCAATCTCGGAAAGGTAGTTGACCGCGACACAATACTCAACACCGTCTGGGGCGACAGCAGCTATGCCAACTCCCTTGCACTCAACGTGCAGATAACCTATCTTAGAAAACAGTTGGACGACCCGTCCGTGAATATAACCTCCTTGAAAAAGAAAGGCTACATTCTCAGCACCAGCTGATATATGATTTACATTTTTAGATGCCCCACCAAACCACCAACATTGAAACACACCGAAAAAACGACTCCGCCACAAATTATTTTGTATTTTTTGAACCGGCTCTTAGGCACTTTTTCGCCATTTTATTAATTTTGCAAAAATTTATCTACTTCAAAATTCATTCACTACTCCAGTTTATCAGTATGAAGAAAGTGTTACTGCTCGGCTCTGGTGCCCTCAAAATCGGTCAGGCCGGCGAATTTGACTACTCTGGATCACAGGCTCTCAAAGCCCTGCGCGAAGAAGGCATTGAAACCGTGCTCATCAACCCCAACATCGCCACAATCCAAACCTCCGAAGGAGTGGCCGACCGCGTTTACTTCCTCCCCATCACACCCTATTTCGTAGAAGAAGTAATCAAGAAAGAGCAACCCGATGGCATTCTTCTCGCATTCGGCGGTCAAACCGCACTCAACTGTGGCACACGTCTCTATCTTGACGGCACACTTGAAAAATACGGCGTAAAAGTGCTTGGCACATCAGTGGAAGCTATCATGATTACTGAAGACCGTGACCTGTTTGTCAAGAAACTGAATGAAATTGAGGTAAAAACCCCCGTATCACAGGCCGTAGAAAACATTGATGACGCACTTGAGGTAGCGCATCGAATCGGATTCCCCGTGATGGTACGTTCCGGATACGCCCTTGGCGGACTTGGATCCGGCATCTGCACCAACGACGAAGAATTCATAGCCTGCTGCGAAAGCGCACTGGCCTACTCACCACAAATCCTGGTAGAAGAATCACTCAAAGGATGGAAAGAGATTGAATTTGAAGTTATCCGCGACGCTTCCGACCTCTGTTTCACCGTAGTGCCAATGGAAAACTTTGACCCCCTCGGCATACACACAGGCGAAAGCATCGTTGTGGCACCCATAGTATCGCTCACTCCCCAGCAAATTAAAATGCTTGAGGACATAGCCACTCAGGTTGTGCGCCACATTGGCATTGTCGGAGAGTGCAACATCCAGTATGCATTCAACGCCGAGACCAACGACTACCGCATCATTGAAATCAACGCCCGCCTCAGCCGTTCATCAGCCCTCGCATCCAAAGCATCTGGCTATCCATTGGCATTCGTAGCCGCAAAACTTGCACTCGGCTACACCCTTGACCAAATTGGAGAACCGGGCACCCCCTACTCCGCCGCCAAAGCCCCGCAGGTTGACTACATGATTGTCAAGATACCGCGTTGGGACCTATCCAAATTCGTTGGCGTTGACCGCGAGATAGGATCATCCATGAAATCCGTTGGCGAAATCATGTCTATCGGCAAATCCTTTGAAGAAATCATACAGAAAGGCCTGCGCATGATCGGACAAGGAATGCACGGTTTCGTGGCCAACAACGACATACATTTCGACAACCTTGAGCACGCGCTCACACACCCCACCGACACACGCATATTCGCCATCGCGCAAGCCCTTGAAGAAGGCTACACACCCCAGCGCGTGTCCGAACTCACAAAAATTGACATATGGTTCGTGGACCGTCTGGCCAACATCGTCAACTTTGCCCAGAAACTCCGTCAGCACGGAAGCACAGTTGAAACACTTGACCGCGACACACTCCTTGAAGCAAAACGCCTCGGATTCTCCGACTTCCAGATCTCACGACTCGTAGAGAACCCCATGGGCAACATGGAAGCCGACGTACTTCGCGTACGCAACCGACGCAAAGAGCTTGATGTCACACCTCGTGTGCGCCGCATCACCACCATCGCATCCGAATACCCCGAGTTGACCAACTACCTCTACGTAACCTACGGAGCCACAGAAAACTCCATACCCTACGACCTCAACTCGCGCAACAACATCATAGTACTCGGATCAGGAGCCTACCGCATCGGCAGCTCCGTGGAATTTGACTGGTGCTCCGTCAACGCAGCCACCACCTGCCGTAAACTCGGTTATAAAGCGGTGATGATCAACTACAACCCCGAAACCGTGTCCACCGACTACGACATGTGCGACCGCCTCTATTTCGACGAGTTGAGCTTTGAGCGCGTAATGGACATCATAGACCTTGAAACACCCAGCGGAGTAATAGTGAGCGTTGGAGGACAAATCCCCAACAACCTCGCCATGAAGCTTTACCGCCGCCACGTTCCTGTTCTCGGCACATCTCCCATATCAATTGACCGCGCCGAAAACCGCCACAAATTCTCAGCCATGCTTGACCAACTCGGCATAGACCAGCCTCGTTGGAAAGAGCTCACCACCGAAGACGAGATTCACGCCTTCGTAGAAGAAGTAGGCTTCCCCGTGCTCATTCGCCCCAGCTACGTGCTCTCAGGAGCGGCAATGAACGTATGCTACGACTACGAGCAGATGCACCGCTTCCTCAGTCAGGCAGCCAAAGTATCCAAAGAATACCCCGTAGTGGTATCCGAATTCCTGCAAAACGCCAAGGAAATAGAATTTGACGCAGTGGCTCGCAACGGACAAATCGTGGAATACGCCATCTCCGAGCACGTGGAATACGCCGGCGTTCACTCCGGCGACGCCACATTGGTATTCCCCGCACAGAAAATATACATGGCCACCGCACGACGCATCAAGCGTATCAGCGCACGCATAGCCGAAGCCCTCAACATCTCAGGCCCATTCAACATCCAGTACCTTGCCAAAGACAACTATGTCAAGGTAATTGAATGTAACCTCCGTGCGTCACGCTCATTCCCGTTCGTCAGCAAAGTCCTCAAAAAGAACTTCATAGAAACAGCCACACGCATCATGCTCGGTGAAAAACCCGAAGTGGCCGACACATCCACATTCGACATTGACTACATCGGCGTAAAAGCGTCACAATTCTCATTCGCACGCCTCCACAAAGCCGACCCCGTACTCGGAGTGGACATGTCATCCACCGGCGAAGTAGGATGCCTCGGACGCGACTTTGACGAAGCCCTCCTTAACGCCATGCTCTCAGTAGGCCACCATGTACCCGAAAAAGGAGTTCTCGTAAGCTCAGGCGACGCACGCGCCAAAGTTGACATGCTTGAAGCATGCCGACTCCTTGACTCGCGTGGCTACACCATCTACGCCACACCCGGCACAGCCACATTCCTCGGCGAACACGGAGTTAAAACCACCCAGGTTTGCTGGCCCGACGAAGAAGGTCTCTCCGTGCTTGATGTAATTGGCGACCACACAGTCGACTTGGTAATCAACATCCCCAAGAACCACACCAAGCGCGAACTCACCAACGGCTACCGCATACGCCGCCATGCCATTGACCACAACACCCCCTTGCTCACCAA
>CAMWXV010000047.1 GCA_947178305.1 uncultured Porphyromonadaceae bacterium
CTATAGGTGTAAACTGTTTGATACTTAATCGTTTTTAACTTTGTTAATTCACGTTCTATGAATTATTGTTACTGGTGTGTTTGGTGTTTTGGCGGTTTGTTTCGGATAAATCAAGAGTGAATTGCTGTTTACTTTCCTTTTTTTAATCCTAATGAGGCCAAAAGTCTTCTTTGGATATGAGTAATTATTGATACATAATGATATAGATGGTTTTTATTGTTTGTGCATTTATTTCATAATGTAATATTTGTTAACATTCATGAGCTTCATTAGTGCCCATATAGGGCATTACATTTGCGTTGTTACGTTACTTTATTAATTGTCACTTACTCTTAATACCATATTAGTTATGAATGGCAACATTGTTATTTCCCAGCATGTGATCAATACTATTCAGGCTCTTCCGGAAAGTGAGCGATATAGCATCACTCAAGCATTGGCTTGTGATTTGATATTAGGTCAGGATCCATGTGACACATTATCTCCGTTTCAGTCCATGATATACTCCATTATCAGGTATTATGTCAACAAGGATACACAGCGTTCATGACCCTTGTTCAAGTTGATGCATGACCATGAAAATGACAAACACCCGACAAACCGGAAATGGTTGTCGGGTGTCAGCGCATTGGCAATATTACAATGTTCTATTGTTTGTTTTGTAATAGTTCGTCGTGTTCTATGGATGCAAGTTCCCATATGCTCATGGCGTTGTCAAGCTGTTTCTGTAGTGCTCCATGTTGTTCAAAAATTGAATTGTCAGAATTGTTGCCTGATGCCATTTCAGCCTCCAATGAAGCAATCTCTTGTTCTATTCGTGCTATTTCCGCTTCCGCGTCTTGCACTTTTTTCTTGGCTCGCTTCATTAACTTCTCTTGTTCTTTTTGCTCTGCATAGCTCATGCCCTTCTTGGCCTCTTTGCCGCCTTCTGACGGGGTTTCCTTTGCCTGCTTGGGATTGGCTGCTCCTGATGTGCTTGATGCGTAAGGAGCGCTCGTGATGGGCGATTTTGACAATTCCAGTTCTTGGAGTGATGCCAGCTTCTTCTTTTCAAGGAACTCATATATACCTCCGAGGCATTCTCTCACTTTGCCGCTACCGAATTCATATACCTTCTCCACCAAACCATCCAAGAATTCGCGGTCGTGACTAACCACAATCACTGTGCCGTTAAAATCCTTTATGGCTTGCTTCAGAATATCCTTGGTTTTCATATCAAGGTGGTTTGTCGGCTCGTCAAGAATAAGCAGGTTCATAGGCTCCAGCAGTAAGCGAATCATGGCAAGTCGGGTTTTCTCTCCTCCCGACAGCACTTTCACCTTTTTGTCCGAAGCCTCTCCGCCAAACATGAATGCGCCCAATATATCGCGTATCTTAGTGCGTATGTCACCTACTGCCACATGGTCTATGGTGTCGAACACCGTTATTTCACCGTCAAGCATCTGAGCTTGGTTTTGTGCAAAATACCCTATTTTTACATTATGTCCGATTTTTAGCGAACCTGTAAACGGTATTTCGCCCATTATGCATTTCACCAATGTGGATTTTCCTTCACCGTTTTTGCCCACAAACGCCACCTTTTCGCCGCGTTTCAATGTGAATGTACAATTGTCAAACACCTGGTGACTTCCATAGGCTTTTCCTACATTGTCAAGAATCAGAGGGTAGTCACCCGAGCGTGGTGCTGGTGGAAATTTCAGGTTCAGATGAGCGGTGTCTACCTCGTCCACTTCTATGCGTTCTATTTTTGCCAGCTGTTTTATTCGGCTTTGTACTTGTACGCTTTTCGTGGCCTTGTATCGAAATCGTTCTATGAACTCTTCCGTGTCTTGAATCTGTTTCTGTTGATTTTGATAGGCTCGCATCTGCTGTTCTATGCGTTCTTGTCTAAGGGTCACGAATTTAGAGTAGTTTACTGCATAGTCATATATTTTACCGAGCGAAATTTCAATAGTGCGATTGGTTACATTGTCAATGAACGCACGGTCGTGGCTCACAAGTACCACGGCATTCGCTTTGGTCACCAAAAATTGCTCCAACCATTGTATTGACTCTATGTCAAGATGGTTTGTCGGCTCGTCAAGCAGCAGCACATCGGGGTGGGTGAGCAGAAGTTTGGCAAGCTCTATACGCATACGCCAGCCTCCCGAAAACTCCGCCGTGGGTCTGTTGAAGTCATCGCGGTTAAATCCGAGTCCCATAAGAGTTTTTTCCATTTCAGCCTCACAGTTCTCGCTCTCCTCCATTGCTATGCGTTCGGTGAGAGATGTCATATTCTCTATCAGTTGTTGATACCCATCCGACTCATAGTCTGTACGCTCTGCAAGCTGTGTGTTAAGTTCCTCAAGCCGCGAGTGCATCTCGTGGATATGTGAAAACGCTTTGCGTACCTCTTCCGCCACTGTAAGAGAGTCAGCAAGTATCATCTGTTGCGGCAAATACCCTATGGTTACATCTTGTGGCACGGCAACATTGCCGGAGGTTGGTTTCTGTAATCCGGCTATTATTTTGAGCATAGTGGATTTTCCGGCTCCATTTTTGCCTACCAAGGCTATCTTGTCGCGTTTGTTAATCACATAATTAATGTTGTCAAATAGCGATTTGGCACTGAACTCCACGCTCAGATTATTGATTGATATCATATTGTTATGTTCGTTCCTGATTCAAGGTGCAAAGTTACAACATTGTGCACCCACATACAAATACCGTTAGGTTTCATCCTCGTATTATTGGGGGGATTGCCAAAACCAACAGTCATCTGTTGTTATGATATGTGCATTCGTGTAATTGTTGTTTTGTGGCACGAGAGCCACGTATTTGCCCATTGAATGAGTTGTGGTACCCTCCGGTTCTGCTTGATTAATGAGATTGCATGATACTATATACAGGTTCTTGGCCATGTAGTCGTATAAGTAATCATCTATGGTCTGAGGCTCTTCGTTGTTCCAGTTGGCATCATCGTTGAGCATCAAAGGCATATTCTTTCGCATCCGTTCCCTGACTTCTCCGGGGTGCAGGGGAGTTCCGTGTTCATCGGTTACAAAAGCGGCCATCGTTGGGTCAGCCCATACCCATTTATCATGTTCGCGGCACCATGCCACGCATATCACATGGCAATCATTGTCACTGTCCCATCGCTTTGACTCACATGTCACGTACCGGGCAGGAATCCCTTCGGCAAGCAGAGCTTCAGTAAGAGCTATAGCAAGCATACGGCAATTTACACCTCGGTCTTCGGTGCGGCACACATTGTAAATCTCGCGTAGATTATAGTGACACTTTGGGTTGGAAGAGGAGCCGTCGTGTCGTATGTTGTTGTGAATCCAATAAGTAAGCCGCTTTATACGATCCATATCCGATCCGTTTCCGGCAATGCTGTCAAGATTAAATATCTCACGGCTCATTCTCAGTAGTGAATCGTCAGGTGCGGCGTATACAAACTTGGCCATAGATTCTGATGAACGAGCATAATCCGGCGATTCTTGTAAAATCTCCAGATATGTTTTCAGTTCGTCATAACCTCGTGCATATTGCATTGTGGCTTTCAATGAATCCGCAAGCTCTTTGTTTGCCAATTCAAGCACCGGCATAATGCTCTTAGCGCCATCGTATGCACATTTGCGTAAAAAATCCACATCGCCTCCGCGCATGGCTGCTATCTGCCATCGGGCCAATCTTACCGCATCACGCAGCAGCTTTTTGTTGGCGGCCACATATTCTGCCGATCTATATGGCGTTGCCACCGAGTCATATCCGCTCAACACCGCTCCCGGTATATCAAATTCCTTCAATTTCGGGCACTTGACACCATCAAACAGACCTATATCGAAATTAGATGCAACGCTCTCTATACTCACCCTCTTCAATTCCGGACAATCATATGCCAACCCGTGGCCTCCGGTTGTTGATATCGGTCCGCGAAAACGAATGCTCCTCAAGTTTGGGCAAGACACGACCATAGTGCAATCAAAATGTCCAACAAGGCCGTTGAATTCCACCTCTTCCAGTTTGGGCATATTCATGAATACACCTCCGGAAAGATAGTCAATGTCGTTGAATGTAATCTTTCTTAGTCTTGGAAACTTATGGTTGTCAAGTCTCCTAAATTCCGATACATTGGGCACCATAAGCTCTGTACACAATGTGTCATATGCAATCTCTGTTGCCGGATTGTTCCATGGCTCTACTGCGTCCATTATATATTTAGGCTCAAATGAAATAACCTCGGCTTGAACACAAGCCGAGGCAATCAATATTGAAATTATAAAGCAATTGTATTTCATCATTCAGCAAAAGCGTAACGATAACCTTTGACTTTCTGCCATGCTCCTCGTGTGAAATCAGGCACTTCCACCGGGGCAGAGCCGTTGTTGATTGACAGCTCTGTCAGAGGCACAAGGCAGCACCATTCAGCCAAATCGTACACATCCATATCCAATGGCAAGCCGTTTTGCAAACAATATACCAAGCGGTAATCCATTATGAAATCCATACCGCCGTGTCCACCAACCGTCTTGGCAAGATCGCCTATCTGCTTGATTACTGGATTGGTGTAGCGTGCGGTCAAAGCATCAGCTTGTTCTTTTGACAAATAACCGTGGCTTGACAGATTTTCATGATCAGGAATTGAATCACCGCTTATCTGTTCAGGTTCCAACGCATAACCCTCCGATGGATATTTGTTAGCAAACCCTTTTGTGCCTGTCAGCTGATACATTCGGCTATAGGGGCGGGGAGTGAGCACTTCATGTTGAATATGAATTGTTTTGCCATTGACAGTGCGAATCATGGTCATGGTATGGTCTCCGTTGAGAAATTTCTCTGGCTTTTTGCCGGTAGTTTTCTCTATATACGCCGGACCGTTTACCGGTTTGGTGTCCATGGCCACAAGTGTGGCCATTCTGTCACCGCGATGCATATCCAGCAGTTGACAAGCCGGTCCCATACCGTGAGTAGGGTAAACATCGCCGCGATGGTTCTGATTGAACTCCATGCGCCAGTTGTTATGGTAATAAGGCCAAAAATCATTGAGATTGTGGATATAACTACCCTCCACATGCAGCACCTCACCAAACAAGTTGTGCTGAGCCATATTCAATGTATTAGCCTCAAAGAAGTCGTACACACAGTTTTCCAGCATCATGCAGTGCTTGCGGGTGCGTTCCGACGTATTGATCAAATCCCATATCTCTTCAAGCGAAGTAGCAGCCGGAACCTCTATGGCCACATGTTTGCCGTGTTCCATGGCATATTTGGCCATAGGCGCATGTGTGCGCCAGTCGGTGACAATATACACAAGGTCTATATCTTTGCGGTCGCAAAGTCTTTTCCATGCATCTTCCGAACCGGAATATTCTGCTGCCTTAGGCATATTGGCCTCAGTAAGATATTTCTGTGTGTTGGCCACGCGCTCCGGCTCAATGTCACATAAAGCCACTATTTGAGTGCCTGGTATATGAGTGAACCGTTTCACGGCGTCGGGACCGCGCATGCCGAGTCCTATGAACCCTACGCGCACGTTTTTTATAGGTTCGGCAGCAAAATTCACCATATCTGTTTGCCCTGCAGGGCGCTCAGGTACTTTCGTGCGGATTTGTGCAAAAGAAACAGCACCACAAGCCAAAATCATGGCTACTGCAATAATACGGGATAATATTTTCATGGAAAAACAGGTATTAAAAAATAATCACACAAATATACAAAGATTTATGTGATTATTAAAATTCAAGCAATGATTATCACCTGTTTTGCATCACTTCATATATGTACTAATTTCGGTAATAACAATATCCACAGGAATGTCTGTAGACTCCACGTTGATTTCGTCCACCAATTGACAAGCATATGCCACTCCTACTTTTAGTGCGTCTGTGCTACTCAACAGCCGGTCGTAATACCCCTTTCCTCTTCCCACACGGTTTCCCTTGCGATCATAAGCCATGGCTGGAACCACAATAATATCCATCTGATTGACATCTGCGAAATCATCTCCATCTGGCTCCTCTATGTGAAATGCCCCATGGTGTGTGCATGTAGGTCTATATGGGAGTATGTCAAGGCTCTCACCATTCACCCGTGGTAAAAACAACTGTTTGTGTCCGTGCCATTTGTCAATAAACTCATGAGAGCAAAGCTCATCCGGAAGAGAGTGATACATAAGTACCTTTTGGGCTGTTGAAAAAGCGTCAAGCTGTTCCAGCTGTTTCCAGACCTTGGCAGCGGCACTGAACTTTTCAGAGTCGGTAAGCCTACTCTTACGTGCTCTTACAATGCATCGTATCTCGCTTTTATCCATGACGATATTAGTCGTTTTTATCTACGCTTGATAAAACACCGGAGGAAAATTCTTTGTCTGCGTGAGTAATCATGGGGTCGTATTCATTGTACACCTCGTAAAATGCTGAAGAACCAAGCACATCTCGAGCTATAAGAGCTTTTAATTGACTGATAATCAAATTACGCGATATGTTGATGTAATACCACCTTGGAGGTATGGATGCAGTGTTGCGTGCAAACATGGCAAAGTCATGAAGCATTGTGTCGTCCGATGGCAATAACTTTAACAATTCAGTCACATTTGATGCTTTTTGTAGCCTTGAGCGCTCTTTGTCTGTGTACTGGAACGCGTATTTGTGCATCAATCCGGCATTAAGCACATTCAGATAATAGGTTGACAACCCTGTGGTGTCATTGGCCACAAACACATCAGGCATAATACCACCGCCACCATATACAGTGCGGCCTCCCATGGTTGTAAATTTCTTTGATGTGTCAAGATGTACACTGTCGGCATTGAATACCTCGCCGTTGTTGTAGCGATCCACTATCTCCATGTCATAACTTTTGAGAGATCCGGGTGTGTATATCTTCTGAATGCAGCGTCCTGAAGGCGTGTAATAGCGGGCGGTTGTAAGGCGTATGGCAGAGCGGTCTGGTAACTCTATCTGACGCTGAACCAATCCTTTGCCAAAAGATCTACGTCCCACAATCGTGCCTCTGTCATTGTCTTGTATCGCTCCTGCAAAAATTTCGCTTGCGCTGGCTGAGAACTCATCAATTACCACCACTACCGGTGATTGTTGGAATGCTCCGCTTCCATCAGCTATGGCCGATGTCTCAGATATGTCTGTACGTCCACGTGTTTCCACTATAGGGCTTCCGGCAGGCAAGAACTCGTTGGCCATTAGTATTGCCGGTTCCATATATCCGCCTCCGTTGCCACGAAGATCTATCATGTAGCGCTTTGCACCTTTATCGCGTAGGCCAACAATCGCGTTTAGAAATTCTGAATATGTGTTTCTTCCGAATTTGTTGACCTTGATATATCCGGTGCCGTCATTTAGCATGTAAGCGGCATCAATGGATGTGACAGGAATATCTCCGCGAGTCACGGTATACTTCAGTAAATTTGGTGATGTTGAGCGCATCACTCCAAGATTCACTTCTGTGCCTTTTTCGCCACGCAGACGTGAGATCACTTTTTCATTGCTCCATTTTTGACCGGCCACAATAGAATCATTAATAGTGATTATGCGGTCACCGGCCATGAGACCCACTTTCTCCGATGGACCTCCGCTTATCACCTCAAGCACGGTTATGGTGTCTGTGAGCATATTGAACGATATACCAATGCCGCAAAACGACCCTTCAAGCTCCTCGTTCACACTTTGCAAATCTTTACTGCTTATATATGTGGTGTGAGGATCAAGTTTGGCCAATATATCAGGAATAGAGGCTTCAAGCAGAGAGTCAGTGTCCACATTGTCCACATACTCATCTGTGATGTGGCTCATTATGGCGTCAATTTTTGAGTGCGCTTCCGAACTTGTGAAACGTGGAAAAACCAATGCCCCGGTAATCAATCCGCCACCAAAAGCCGCACCAATCAGCAACGGCATCCATACGGTAGCGCGTTTCATATTGTTTTTCATCAATAGTTAGTAATACAGTAAATAAGAGATGTGAAAATTAGTAGTCAATGTTAATCTATATCAGGAATATGTACACATTCCACACCAGCGCGATGCAACAAGTCAAGCCCATCGGTTATACGATACAGATCGTTGTAAACCACTCTCCGTATTCCGGACTGGATTATAAGTTTGGAGCATTCCAGGCATGGCGATGCTGTAATGTATAGCGTTGAGCCGTTTGATGAATTATTGCTTCGTGCCACTTTTGTTATGGCATTGGCCTCGGCATGGAGCACATACGGTTTGGTTGTTCCGTCTGTGTCTTCGCACACATTCTCAAATCCCGCCGGAGTACCGTTGAAGCCATCCGATATTATCATTTGGTCCTTGACCAATATGGCACCAACCTTGCGACGTTGGCAGTAAGAATTCTCGGCCCAGATAGAGGCCATACGCAGATAGCGTTTGTCAAGCAATTCCTGCTTCTCGTGATTTTCCATTATATGACTATATAATCTGTGCAAAAGTACTAATTAGTTATGCTCAAAACAAATTTTTTAATATGCATGTTTAAAATATGTGAAACCCAGGTGTGAAATATGTTAAATGTGGCTTGCTAAATACCATTTGCTTTTTGTCGCTCAAACATTTTAAATAGGTAAAAGGTTACAATTTAAAGATTATATTAAGCCCATTAGCTACACAATTATGAACAGCAATAAATTCACCGATCGGTTGTTGGCCATTCAAGACAACCTGCTAAGTTTCGCGCTCATACTCACATCCAATCGTGATGATGCCTATGATTTGGTACAGGACACCACCTTGAAGGTGCTTGACAGTGAAGATAAATATACCGAGAATATCAATTTCAAAGGTTGGGTATTCACAATCATGCGAAATATATTCATCAATCATTACCGAAAGGCTGTGCGTTGTGCCACTATTGTTGACACAACGGAAGATCTTTATTACATAAATCTGTCAAGCCATGAGAGTCGCGACACTCCGCAAGATTCTTATTCAGTGGTTGAAATCACACAGATTATAAATCAATTCAGAGAAGAATATCGTGTGCCTTTTTCTATGCATTTGGCCGGATACAAATATCAGGAGATTGCGCAACGAATGAATCTGCCGGTAGGTACTGTCAAAAGTCGTATATTCTTTGCCCGCAAACGCCTTCGCAAAGACCTTGATGATTACCGCTATTCAGACTGAATCATTATGTTTTTTTGAATAGTCATATGTGTTCGTTGTCAGCATTTGTCTGTGAGGTTGCCTGGAAGCTCTTTGGTTATCTTTACTCCCATTTCACGGAGGTTTTCGGCTCTTCGCACAAGGTTGCCCGCACCCTCGCTTAGTTTCTTTAATGCACTGTCATAAGCATCGGTAGTGGTTTTGAGGCCTCGCCTTATCTTGTCCATATCTTCCACAAACCCCACGAATTTGTCATACATCTTTCCGCTCTCCAATGCTATCTTGTGAGCGTTTTGCGTCTGACGGTCATGGTTCCAGAGTTGGGCTATGAGCCGCAATGACCCCACCAGTTGTGTGGGCGATACAATCAACACGCGCTTGTCGTAAGCTTTGAGCCACAATGTGCTGTCTATTGTCATGGCAGCGGCATAAGCAGCTTCGTTGGGAATGAACATCATCACGAAATCAAGTCGTTCCGAGCCCACATAATCCTGATATTTCTTGTCTGCAAGCTCATCCACATGCTTCATCACTGATGCCACATGTTTCTTGCCGTATAGTGATCGCAGCTCCTCACTGTCTGCATTTACATATTCCACAAATGCAGTCAGAGATACTTTTGAATCTATCACCATAGACCTTTTGCCGGGGTAATGTACCACCACATCCGGACGCAAGGCTCTGCCGCAATCATCGCGTAAGGCGGTTCCGTTTTCAGAGCCATACTGCAATGTGTACTCTTCACCTTTTCTGAGACCGGATTTTTCAAGTATGGTTTCAAGAACCATTTCACCCCAATCTCCCTGTTTTTTTGTGTCTCCTCGCAGGGCTGTTGCCAGTTCGCGAGCCTCTCGTCCTATGTTGAGGTTTGTTTCCACCAGTTCTTTGATTCGCTGTTCCAATGAAAATCTTTCTCTTGATTCCTGGCTGTAGCAATCGGTCACAGATTTGCGAAACTGCTCTATGTCTGTTTTTAGAGGACTCAGTATCCGTTCCATCTGCTCTTGGCTGTGTTGGCGCAGGGATTGAGCTTGCTTTTCCATGATGTTGTTGGCCATCAATGTAAAGCTTTCCTGTTGGTTTTTAAGTCTTTCTTGCGTTTCGGCATGACATTCATCAAGTCGTGTCTTTGTGTCCGCAAGTCGTGAATTCAGTTCAGCTATGCGTGCTTCATATTGGCGCACTGTTTGGTCGTATTGTTGTTGCTTGTCTTCGCTCTGTTGTTTGAAGCGTTCTGCTTCAGTGCGTGCTATCGCACAGTCGCTATTGAGTGACGATATTTTGCTTATGTAATATAATAATAGAGTCACGCATCCGGACAGTAGCAATGACAATATAACAATGGCTGCAATCATAAGATTTGTATATAATCAAAAGTAGTTCAAAGTTACTTATAAAATATGTGCTGTCAAAAGAAAATATGTAGTAAATTTGTGCTCTGAATATGACTCGAACCATCAACATACAAGGATTGCCGCTGCACTATGAAGTTACAGGCAGTGGTCCCGACATGATACTTATGCACGGTTGGGGATGCTCCCATTCCACAGTGCAGTCTATTGCCCGTGTGGCATCTGAAAGCCACACTGTATATAATGTGGATTTTCCGGGATTTGGTGACACACCTGAACCTCCACAAGTGTGGGGGGTAGAGCAATACACCCGCTTGATTGAGGCGATGGCAGATAAGCTCGGACTTGATACGCCTGTACTTTTGGGGCATTCATTTGGAGGTCGGGTAGGGCTGTTGTATGCATCGCGTCGTCCGGTCGGCAAACTGATTTTGGTTGATGCCGCAGGAGTCAAGCCGAGGCGTAAATTGTCGTACTACATCAAGGTTTATTCATTCAAGCTGATGAAAACATTGATGAAACTTCGTTATGGTGCGCAGAAAGCCCAGGAGCGCATAGACGCAGAGCGTGCTCGCCGGGGCAGTGCCGATTATGCTTCGGCATCCCCTATGA
>CAMWXV010000048.1 GCA_947178305.1 uncultured Porphyromonadaceae bacterium
CCTTCGGAATGAGCTGTGAGCTGTGGCGCGTATTGGCTTTGCAGCGTGGCTATGCCCGAGGCGAAAGTGCCGGCGTTGTTGACCCACATATCATATGTGAGTTGATATGTGCCTTTTGGAAGATTGGTCACAAACAGGTTTGTAGAGGAGTCTCGGTTCTCACGATAGAAACATATGCCATCGCTGTACAATGGTTTTGGCATTTGCTCTACCGGTTCAAAGCAGGCGGGACGGTTATCGGTTATGGCCACATACTGCATATCGCGATTAACGTGTATTGTAAGGGTGACTTGGATTTTGTCACCGATTTTCAATGAGTCTGTAGTTGTGACACCGGTTTGCTGATGTTTGAAATAACGCTTTTCTATACGCACTGCATCGCATTCTTGAGCCTTGATGTTTGCCATGTCTTGTGTAAATTGATAAAACAATGCACCAAAAGCCGGCGTGTTGCCCTGACGGTTTACGGTCAGGGTGGTGTTGGATGCTTGTGCTGCCGGTATGCTTGAACGGAAGTAACCTGTAAATTTATCGGCATCGGGCAGATTCAGTGTGTTGCCGTTGAGTGTCATGCTTAATGGCAGAGCAGGTTGTATCCACGATTTGGATGTGAGCAGTATGGACGAAATTACATCTGTTGTGAATGCAGACGAGCCCCAGTTTTCAGCTTCTTTTTGAAGTATCAACCATTGGCGTATGCGATCTACATCCTGAGATGTTGGTTCGGCGGTATGGAATGCTTCCAAGGCATCGGCTGTGATTTGCAGTTGAGCCATGGTACCACCGTAAATATCTCCTACTGATGGCCACCACATGCCGTTTTGCGGTTTGTATTCCGAGTATTCGCGTAGCGAGGCCAAAATTGTAGAAGCTACTTTCTTGTAATTATGGTTCATAAGTAGGATGACTGCTTCGGCTTTGTGACCAACGGTAAATTTGCGCCAATCTTTGACTGTGCGTTGCAGTGTGATCGATGTGATTTCACTGCTTTTTGCACTGCGCTTGAAGTTCGGCCACAGGTCAAGTGTACTTACATATCCGAAGTAATCCGATTTAGGATATTTGGCATATGTTTTTTCAGTAACGGTTTGCAGGTAGCCGAGAGCGTCATTGATTATTGATTCAAGCTCATTGTTGTTAGGCATGAATCCAAGTTGATTTACTCTGCCAAGGCAGGCAAGAACTTCTGATGTGGCCCATGTTGAGGGTTCAATACATTGGTTCATCCATGCCAAACCACCTCCGGGACGTTTCACTTTGTTAAGATATTTAACCCCGGATAGAATGGTAGCGTCTATATTTTTGTTGTCAAGCAGCAATGCAAGACGCGTCATGCGCTGAGTGTCGTTTTGCGCATCTGTGAGCCATGGAGTGGCATTCAGCAGCACTGTTTTGAGATCGGCATTGCGTTCCAGCATGGACACGAGTGTGGAATCGGAGCATTCTGATGAACTCCAATATTTAAGAGCTTTGGCTATCTCAGGATTCTGTTTTAAAATTCCTTTGGCTACTGATGCCGAGAATATGTTATAAGCGGCATTGATGGCTGATTGTGGTTGCTGTTCGGCAAGTCCGGGCAGGGCTGTAACCACATACCACAATGGATTGTCGCAATACTGCAATGTTATGCGGGCATCTTCGGGCAAGGTGGGTATCTTGATGCTGTGGGATGAGCTGTCGGGTGCGATATAAAATGGTGTAGTTTCTATAACTGGTTGGCTTGCGGGTAACACAGGAATGATGCTTTGTTCGCCATCGGCAAATCCATTGGCCGAAGATTTTACCCTGAACCCAATCATTGATTGATTCATCGGCGCACTGACAGCTATTGATACAGTGCTGTTTTGTTGTGGAAGTATTGAAAGTGTTTCGCTGTGTTTTGCAAGAACCACATTGGTTATGGGATTGAAAATTTCCACTGTTGTGGTTATTTCAGCCACTGAGTCAGAATTGTTCATTACCAATGATTTCACCACGGCTTTGTCGCCGGTGCGTAGGTATCGCGGCAGATTTGGTTGCACCATCACGGGTTTGTTGGCAATCACTTGTTCCGACATGGTGGCGTTGGTCAACTCATGATTGAACGCGGTGGCAAACAGTTGCCAGGTGGTGTTGGCGTTGGGCACGGTGAAAGACACGCTTACGAATCCATCCTTGTCGGTGGTGAGCGATGGCATCCACACTCCGCATACCACATTGCTCTCTCTGTAGGCAAACTCGTTAGAGGTGTTTTCGTTGTGCTTTGTGGCATCACCGGCATCGGATGTGTCTAACCCTGTTGCTTTATCTTCCACCATATTAAATGCTTCATCTGCGGCCTCTTTTTCTGTTACAGCAGCAGATTCCATCACTATAGGAGTACTGCCCATTAGTGCTTTTTTGTAGTTTCTGCTTACAGGAGAGAATCCATTAATAATTTGGTCTACAGTCATAAAAGACCTTGAATACAGATTGAACCTCGGAGTTTGGATATATAAGCATTGATTGTTTCTAAGTTGGTTTTCAATGTTTGTATATAAAGATCCATGAATGTTAGGGCTTGAGATCTCGAGTTGCCGTGTAAATCCTATTCTCGGAGTGAAATTCCAAGTAGGAGACTGCAATGCGTTGAGCGCTGAGTTGTAGAGATTCAATATCATTGCTGTTTGCTCGCCAGAACCGTTAATACCGGTTGTTCGGAATGTCCATGTTTCAGTAGAGCCGGGTATGATTTTGTTACGGAATGTTTCTGTGGTAATCTTCAAAGATTTCAATGAAGACTTTCTTACCACAGTGCGCTTTATTTGCGAGGTTTTCATATTCACTGTGGCAATGATGTCCACATTCACTTTGTCAACAGTGTCAGGCAGTTTGATTTCCAAAGTATGCATGCCGCGAGGCGACTTTATCCAACGCTGTTCAATGATGTTTTCAGAGGTGGATACCACAAGCAGCATATAGGTGTTGTCGGCATATGTGCCGTAAAGAAGTTTGGCTTTGTTGCTGTCGGTGATAACATCTCCGTTGGTGCTTGGCATCCATATTGGATCTTCTACAGGAGATTTTTTATCGGAGGGAGAATATAGGACAACCGATGAGGTTGTAGTCACGCTGGTGTCTTGTTCAATGTATAGTTTCAAATCATATTGACGGCCGCTGAGGTGTTTCCAGTTCATGTTAGGTTGCACGGTGCCTTTTTGTAACACTGTGTCGTTAAGCATGAGTTCGTATAGAACGGGAAAATCCATTATTTCATTGGCGGAATTGATGACTTGGGCATTGATATTTACCTGACAAGACACATCATAGTCGCTATTTACGGAGCTGTTGATTTGATATTTAGCTGTGCGTGTAAAACTTACGTCTGTTTGCTGAGTTTCGCCGGAAGATGACGTGCTTGATATATTGGCACTAAAAAATCCATTGGGGGCAGGGGAGTTGTCAAGCACATTGTTTTTTATCACTATTTCCCAGTTGCCGTTGGAATCAGTGGTTACAGAATCAGTAAAGAAACTGACCGTATTGGACATACGCCACCAGTAACTTTGGGCTACGGATAAGTTGAGTTTTACTTCCTGATTGGCTAATGGCATGCCGGAATATGTGGTTAGTTTGCCACGTAGAGTGACATCTCCTTTGTCGGGAATGTTGGTTAATGGTTTGTTGGCTGTGACTTCAAATGTTGGCAGTTTGTAGTCTGATACCATAAATCTGATACTGCCGTTTTTTTGACCCCAATACTTTTTTAGTTCATGTTTTCCGAAACAGAAAGCCACGGAGTAGTAGCCTGTCAATCCGCTTTCGGGGAGTGTGAAGTTGCCGTTTACGCGGCCAAATTCATCGGTGGTCAGCTGTAATGATGTTATAAATTGATTATTGGCATCAAATAGACTGGCTGTCAGTGTATTGTTGCTGAGTGCTTTGTGCTGTTGTCCTATGGTGCTGTAGGCTATAGCCGAGAACCTTAATGTGTCACCAGGGTGATAAAGTGGCAGTTCAGTGAATGCACTGATTGTTGAATCGCTGTATGCATCATTGTTGTTTGATGACCAGGTGTATACGCTTTGGGCGTATACATCGGTTCCTTTTTGCGGATACACATAGATTGGTTTGTTGCTGTCAATGGTTAGGAACCCATTCTGGTCGGATAAACCAAGTTTGCTCAATTTATTATCGCGTGTATATTGCATTAATGAGACGTCTTTTGTTGGCGCTCCTGTCATTGGATCAACAACGAATATGGAGGATTTGCCAAGTTGCAAATTGCCGGCAGCAAGTCGTGAGCAATGCAATATTCTGTATTCTTCTCGGCTATTGCGAGGTTTGATCTGAGTGGATGACGGAGCTATTATATAGTAGCCAGGCTCCGGAGCAACGAAGCTAACCTTCTGCTCTATGTTAAAAGGTAGTTCTTTATTTGCAGTAATACTTTTTGTATCAATTTTTTGCAAATTGGATAGAGTGCCTTTATAGACACCTGAATGCTGAAATTTTGATGGCAGTCTATATAGTGATACAGAGTAGGTTTCGGTATTTTTATTTTCAATTCTAACCTCAAACTCCTTTCCGGGATAGACACAGATATTGTGCCAAATATTCAATGATTTATGTGTCAGTTTATCAATGATGTGGTTCAGGCACTTTATGTTGCTGTATGATGGGAATGCTGCGATGTTGTGCTTGACCTGATTGTACAACCAATAGGTATTGGTGTCAATGTATGATGTGTTGATATTATCGGAGTATTCAATTAATATGTCACCCGAATATTCGCTTTGCAATTGTTGTTGATATAGGTCGGCCAGAGAAGAAAGGAATTGTTCTTGGCGTTTATTGTAATCAATGGAGTTGTATGTGCCATTTTTAACGAATCCAAGTCGTTGTAGATCAGCGAATATGTATGGTGCTGATTGTCCGGAATGAAATTTTAGCAAATCAGCATAGGTGCTGAGTATTTTCGTGGCCTCTGATGACATTGGTACGAAAATAGGTTCATATACAAACAATTTTGCCGGAGTGAGATATGCCATTCCGAACAGATTGGCAAAATTTGTGAGCTCGGAACGTATGGCAATTGTTTGATATGCCACAAAGTCGTAGAGTGAAGGAAAGTAGATGGGAGTTTGGTTGTCGTGCTCTACGATGGAGTAATACTTGCGCAGCTCAATACCTTGTAGCTCTTTGGTAGGTTGTATGGCAGAATCACATAGCTGTGAAATTACATGCTGGAATTGTTTTCCACTCCATTCTTTATAATTATTTGGCAATGGAGTTAGGGGTAAGTTGCGTTCATTGTAAGTGTATTTGTCATTGACATACAAGTCGCATAGAATCTTGGCTTTTACCAAATATAATAGAGCTTTGGTTACAGTATCTTTGGAGTCGGATACGGTGTTGTTTATGACTTCCAGAGCATTGGGCACTTTTTCCTCGCCAATGGCGGATTGAGCCAAGCTATAGTCAAGAATCGAACGCACTATTATAGGCGAATCGTTGGATGCAACAGCTTTTTTTAGTGTTGTGAGTGATTCCTGTGACACTTTTTTGGGAAATGCAAAGTCGGGAGTTTTTGTAGTGGCTGCTCCGCTTGCATCGGTGCATGATAGGAATGTCATTGCAATAACCGATGCTATCTTTAGCTTTCTGTCCATATGATTAAATTAATAAAGCCGCTATCTGATGCCTGTGGCTAGAATAGCGGCGTGATGGTTTGGTAAATAGTTATCTAACGGAAACGCTATCAGCGCTTATTGTTTTTGCATGCACGACGCTGTTTCATAAGCTCTCGTGTGAATTTACGCTCTGCTTTCGGCAGATTGAAAAGTTGTTGCTTGGTGAGAACTGATTTTAGCTGTCCGTAATATTTTTTTTCAATAGCGGACTCTTTTCCTTTTAGTTCCACCATAGCTTCTGTTGCTTTGTCATACTCAAGATCTGTGGCTGCTGAACCTTTGGCGCGAACTGATTTCTCAAGCGAGCGTGTTTCGTGCGTAAGTTTGCCAATCTCTTTGTTCATGGCATCGTATATAGGTGCGAATTTCTCTTTTTGCTGTGGGTTGAGGTTTAGCTCTTTGGCCACATATTCCACTTTTACTTGTCGCATGTCGTCCATCCATTGCCCGAATTTGGCATTTTTTGAATGTCTTTGGGCGAATGTTACCGATGATATGCAGGCTAAGATGACTATCAATAATAGCTTTTTCATAAGTAATGCGTTATTGGGCTGTTAGATTTTGAGATATTGTAGACGGGTCAATGCCTTGGGCATAAAGGTCGTCAAGTATGTCTGCTTCGTCAATTTCAGATTCATAGAATTCTGAAAAATATTTGTCGTTGCTCACAGCCTTAGCTATCATATTGCTTTGAGTGTCTGGAAGTGATGATGAGGAGGATTGAATAATATTGAACACCTTCATCATGCACCATACTCCCATAAACATGGCTGCGAGATAGGCGTATGGTCTGACTTTCTGCCACCAAGAGCGAGGTAGAACATTGGGCTGGCGCTCAAATTCTTGTTCCGGAAGCATTTGCTCCATACGTATGGCGAAATCTTCAAAATATCCGTCAGGCACTGTCATTCCAGACTGGCTTTTGATGCGATTGAGAATGTCCGGCTGTTCCATATCAGTTTTCGTTTTCTGTTTTAGACTTTTCATGGCTGAAATGGTTTAATCAAGATTTGAAAAATATTGTTCAATTTTTTTTACAGCCAGATGATACGATGATTTGAGCGCTCCGACCGATGTGCCAAGTATTTCTGACATTTTTTCATATGTCATGTCATCGTAATATTTCATGTTGAATACCAATCTCTGCTTCTCAGGGAGTGTAGCTATGGCTTTGCGTAACTCTTTTCGTAAGTAATCGCCATCAATATTGGTATCGGATTCTATGGCGTGTATGATGTTTGCACTTTCATCGTCAATAGACACCTGCATACGCTTACGCTCTCTGTCAAGAAATGTAATGCTTTCGTTTATAGCTATTTTATGTAGCCAAGTGGATAATTTGGCATCACCACGAAAGTTGTCAATATTACTCCAGGCTTTCAGAAACGTGTTTTGCAACAGATCGTTGGCATCGTCATGGTTGTTGACCATACGGCGAATCTGCCAGTACAGCTGTTCGGAATATTTGCGTATCACCTCACCAAAAGCCTTGCGGCATGTGGCAGGATTCTGAAGTTCTGCTATCAGATTTTTTTCGTCTGTGTCTGTGGTTGGTGCCATTGATTATGCAAATATATTGGGTAAAGTTAATGATAATTTTCTAAATCCAAGCACATATGACGGTTGAAAAATGTTATATTTGTGTATGGAAACTTTAACACTGCAAAATATATTGATAGCTCTTGGCCTGACTCTCTTGGCCGGAATGAGTACATCTGTAGGCGCTTTGATGGCGTTTTTCACAAAGTCTACAAACAAAAAATTGCTTGCCGGGGCGCTTGGGTTGAGTGCCGGTGTTATGCTGTATGTGTCGTTTGTGGATTTATTGCCTATGGCTTTTTCTGAAATATCTGCGGTTTATTTGGGTAAAAGGGGAGAGGTGTATGCCACATTGGCATTTTTTGCCGGTATCTTTTTGATTACGATTATAGATTTTCTTATTCCGGAAAGTGAGAACCCTCATGAAATGCAACATATGGATTCAATCAATGAACTTGGAAAGGTGAAACATGAGGCGCACTTACATCGTACCGGTATGATGATGGCTTTGGCTATAGGCATTCATAATTTCCCTGAGGGAGTGGCCACGTTTGTGTCTTCACTCAATGGTTTTGAGCTTGCGTTGCCTATCGTTGCGGCTATTGCCATTCACAATATACCGGAGGGGGTGGCTGTGTCAATGCCGATATATCATGCCACCGGAAACAGAAAAAAGGCATTTACAATGGCGGCTTTGTCGGGAATTGCAGAACCTATAGGGGCTTTGTTCGGTTTGTTTGTGATTCTGCCGTTTTGGACCCCAGTGGTTAGCTCTCTGCTGTTGGCTGGAGTTGCTGGTATTATGGTGTATATATCTATTGACGAGTTGTTGCCGAGCGCTGAGGGTTATGGGTTCCATCACATCACTATTGCCGGTGTGATATTAGGCATGGCTGTTATGGCTTTGTCACTTCTGTTGTTTTGACGTTTTGTTGTTGAATAAAACTTTGCGGTCGGTTTCAAGTATGGGCTTGACTATGGTTTCTGGAATGAATTTCCAATTGGCTGTATGGTCTGGAGTGATATTGTGACTGGTCTCAATCTGTTTTATGAGGTAATATCGTAAATCCTTGTCAGTGGATTTTATAATTCGTTTGGGAATTTCATTTCTGTTGATTCCTGCACCAAGAGTCAAGATATCTCCGCCTCCGTTGCCGCGATAAGAATTCATGGCCACGGTGTAAATGCTGTCGGGATTCCATGGCGAACCGTTACTGAGAGATATGATTTTGATTTTCTCACCTTTTGGTTTGGTAACATCTACTGTGTAATCAATGCCGTATGCGGAATCGAAATTGTAAGACGGATTCAATAGGCTGTTGTGTGCGCTGTCGGGATTCTGTTCTGCAAAATTTATAATATGCCTATTGTTTGAGGTGATTTGTCTTGTCCAAAGATCGTATGACATTTCAAGGTAATTCTTAATTTCCTTGCCGGTCATATTCATGGTGTATAACATGTTTTCATACTTATACAATGTGAACATGTCGCTTACTCTTACTTGGCCTTTGTTGATGGAGGCGTTAAACGATAGCGGTGCGGCAAAAGATATGTCTGCGCCTGATATGTCTAACTGTAGTTTGTGTATAAGATTCATGAATGGAGATGCTCCGAAAAACGAGTCTTGTGTAGTTATGGTGTCGGAGATGCATCCTATTATACGGTTGACATATTCGTTTACTTTGTCTATGTCATTGGCAAAGTGATTTATGAATGCTGTTGATGGAGCAAGAGTCGCCACATTAATTAAATCTCCGGTTATGTCTTTTCGTATGATTCTGTTATGAATGTCTTTCTCTAATGTAATGTTTAGTGTGCCTACTTTGTTGGCGTTATTAGCGGGATTTATCACAGGTATTTTGGTGCCGTCAGGAGTGGTTATCATCTGATTTGATACTCTGTGGTCATGTCCCATAAGTATGGCGTCAAATCCCTTCACTTGTTGTGCCACGGATACTGAAGCGTTTTCATGATAGCCGGAGGTGTCGGTAGAAGAATCGGCTCCGGAATGAAATAGTCCGATGATTATATCCGGATTTTCTGTAGTTTGGATATCTTGAATGAGCTTTTGCGCTGTCTCGGCTATATCATTGAACTTAAGTCCGTTCCATAAGTTTTCAGGCAACCATGCCGGAATGGCAGGTGTCAACATTCCTATTATAGCTATTCTTATGTTGTCGCGCTCTATGATTTGGTATGGAGTTAGGTATGGCTTACCTGTTGTGGTGTCAATTACATTGGCTCCAAGTATTGGTGTCTTGGTTTGAAGCCTGTATTTATCGTACACGGCATGGCCGGTTTCAATATCATGATTTCCTATTGTTGCAGCATCATATCCCATAAAGTCATAGATTCGGGATACTATGTGTGGCGACACTGTGTCAATAAAATTGTAGTAGTACGCTGTTGGTTGGCCTTGTAGAATGTCACCGTTGTCCAATAGCACGACTTTATCAGAGCCAATGCTATCGCGTACCGAATTTACAAAAGTGCATACGCGAGCCAAACTCCCCTTGTCAGGAGAGCGTGTGATGAAGTTGTAAGGAAAAAAATTGCCATGAACATCGGTTGTGTAAATTACTGTAATGTTATGAACGGAGGCCATGGCTGAGAAAAAATTGATAATTATGAAAATGGCTAATGATAAGAGTCGCATTTATTTTCCGGTATATAGAATTTGAACCGAACCTACTTTTAGTTTACCAATAAGCTTTAGTGGTATCAATCTGTTGTCAGCAGAAATCCAGGCTTTGATTGGGTCTGAGGTCTCTTTTTTTCCGTCGGATGTGAAAGTGAAAGTCACATAGTAGGCTTTGTGTTCTTTCTTGTCAAGTTTCAGAGACTCAGTGCCATGATATGTGATTTTTAATAGCTCTTTGCGTCTGCCGGAAAATATGTTTATCACTTTTTGTGTGCCTGGTTGGAACGATTTGAAATTCAATGTTCGCAAATAGTAGAAGGAGCTGACCAAATCCACGGTTGGACCATCAGCTTGTAGTGAGATATTGACATAAGAGGTTTCAGCATCGTTTTTGTTCCGGCGGTAACGATGGCAGTCTCCGGACACTGTAGAGCCTTTTTTTGTAAAGTTCACAATGTCATGACTGTATTTGCCACCCTCATGGGCTATTCGCTCATATTTTGTGGGAAGCATGTCTGGTTTTGACATAATGGTGCTCAATGTGTCGCGAACCTTATAGAATTTGTCAGCCCATGGTTCTGATTGTGCATAAAGAGTTGACACATAGCGGTTGCCGTCATCTCGTAGGTATAAAGTGCCATGTCCGGCTTGTTTATTGATCAATCCCCATTTGAACATCACTTTATAAGTGAGCGCCTCATTGGAGAGCGTAGAGCCGTAGGCTGAAAATGAGAGGACGAGAGTGATTACGGCTATAAATATATTGCGTACTGTCATTTATGAAACTTTGGGTCTAAAAATGGTAAAGCATCGCGAGAGGATTGCTCTATTCTTTTGTTTCGCCAGCATTTGCGGCACACGGCTATATATCTGTCATCTCCACCGATTTCCACTTGTGCGCCTTCTTCCACAAAATCACCATTGGTGTCAATACGTGCATTTATTATTGTTTTACGGCCACAGTTGCAGGTGGACTTGATTTCGTCAATAGTGTCGGCTATTTCAAAGAGGCGGCGCGATCCTTCAAACAAATGGCTCTGGAAATCTGTGCGTAGACCATAGCAGATTACATTGCTGCCAAAGTCGTCTACCTGTCTCTTATACAAATCACCCAGCCCAC
>CAMWXV010000049.1 GCA_947178305.1 uncultured Porphyromonadaceae bacterium
GTATTAATAGTTTATATTATAAACCGATTTACAATACTCTCATGAACGACAAGCAACTCACCCCGCAAGAGAGCATGGAACTGATTACGTCCATGATTCAAAACTCAAAACAACGTGTGGCCATACCTGATCTCAAAATTTCTGTAATGTGGGCCGTTTTGACAATAATTACAGCCTTTACCGCATGGATTCTCATCTCAATCACTAATAACCCTTGGTTCAATTTCGTTTGGTTCGCCATACCTGTAATCGGGATACCTACCAGTGTACTACTTACAGCCGATGGCAACCGCAAACGTATGATGAAAACATATGTGGACAAAGTACAAGACAGTTTATGGAAAATCATTGGTTACATTGCCATCGGTCTGACCATAGGTTGTCTTATAGCGCAGTTATACGGATATTCTTATGCATGGCTTGCAATGTTCTACTATGCATTTATTATAGTAGGTTTCGGAGCAGCTGTCAGCGGACTTCTATTACGAGAAAAATCATATGTGTTTGGCGGTTTGTTTTCTATCTTCTCGGGATTTGCCATCATAATATGCAACTTATGCCAAATTCCGCTCTTATATTCATGGGTGGTTCCGCTTTATATTCTCTGCTTTTTTCTAATGTTCATAGTCCCCGCATTTGTCATCACTCAAAAAATCAAACGAGAAGCAAAATGAAAGATTTGAATCCGCTGTTGCATTCGCAACTCCGTCTTGCCATCATGTCAATACTAATGAATGTTGAAGAAGCGGATTTCGTTTATCTCAAAGATAAAACAGATTCCACCGCAGGCAATCTAAGCGTTCAACTTGACAAACTGTCATCAGCCGGATATATTTCATTGGAAAAGGGGTTTGTTGGCAAGAAGACCCGAACAGTATGCCGGATAACCAATGACGGGAAAAAAGCATTTGAAGAGTATGTTGAGGTCTTACGTGAATATATAGGTATTTGACAAAGGTGATTGCAATCACCTTTGCTCTTGAACAAAAAAACAGGCCACTCAATGCGTGGCCTGTTAGTGTTATTAACAACGATGGTTGCTTATTCGGCTTTACCTGCGCTGCCAAGCACGTTTTCAATTTTGTGCTTGTAAAGTTTTTCCATTTCTTCGCGAGCGGGGCCGAGGTATTTGCGGGGGTCAAATTCACCGGGCTTTTCAACAAACACTTTGCGAACAGCAGCGGTCATTGCCAAGCGGCTGTCGGAGTCAATGTTGATTTTGCAAACTGCGCTTGCAGCAGCTTTGCGGAGCTCTTCTTCGGGGATACCGATGGCATCGGGAAGTTTACCGCCGTTTTCGTTGATGCTATCAACATATTCCTGAGGAACAGAAGAAGAACCGTGGAGTACGATGGGGAATCCGGGGAGTTCTTTCATCACGCCGTCAAGCACTTCAAATGCCAATGGAGGAGGCACGAGGCGACCTTCGGCGTTGCGGGTGCACTGTTCGGGAGTGAATTTGTAAGCACCGTGAGAAGTACCGATAGAGATAGCGAGGCTGTCGCAACCGGTGCGAGTAGCGAAATCAACTACTTCAGCAGGGTCAGTGTAAGTGTGGTGGTCAGAAGACACTTCATCTTCAACACCAGCGAGCACGCCGAGTTCACCTTCAACGGTTACATCATACTGATGAGCGTAGTCTACCACTTTCTTGGTAAGAGCCACGTTTTCTTCGTAAGGAAGGTGTGAACCGTCAATCATTACAGATGAGAAACCGCTGTCAATGCAAGATTTGCACAGTTCAAAGCTGTCACCGTGGTCAAGATGAAGCACGATCTGGGGATTTTCCCAACCGAGTTCTTTGGCATAAGCCACAGCGCCCTGAGCCATGTAGCGAAGCAGAGTAGCGTTGGCATAGTTGCGTGCGCCTTTAGAAACCTGAAGGATAACAGGAGATTTTTCTTCAGCTGCGGCTTTGATGATGGCCTGAAGCTGCTCCATGTTGTTGAAATTGAAAGCAGGGATAGCATAGCCGCCCTTGATTGCCTTGGCAAACATCTCACGAGTGTTAACCAAGCCTAACTCTTTGTAACTTACCATTTAGCTTGTATGTTAGTATTAATAAATTATATGCATATGTTTATGCACTGCAAATATACAAAATAAGTTGAGAACAAACGCAAATTTATGTGTACATTTGCGGTATGGGAATATCGGATTTTTTTACTTCGGTAGAGTTTTATGTCATAGCCACGGTGGTAGCCGCAGCTGTGCTTGGTCTGTGTGTTAAGCCGCAATCAAAGGGGCCTGTGCGTCAGCATCTGCTTGCCGGAAGGTTGCGCAACGGAGAGCACAAAAGCCCGGGCCTGGAACTTATGTGCCGGGAAGATGGTTCCGTGGAGCTACTGCGCACCGGGGTTGACGATCTTACAGATGCGGGAGCGGTAAGCCTGGCCGTAAGTGTGTCAGGATTCAACATAACTATCAAAGAACGTGTTACGTTAGCCGAATGCGGCGAAGCGCGAAACGAGGCTTTGTTTGTGCTTGATTTTCTTGCTCCGGAATATTACCACATCCGATACGAAAGCGATGACACAAGCTTGTTTTGCGCATTCACGCTCCATGTGCGTCCGGGCATAAAGACACGTAAGGAGCTTGGGCATTAACCAGCAAATTGCATGAGAAGCACAGTGCTGATGCTCATATATATCACCATACCTATGATGTCGTTGGTGATAGATATAAACGGCCCTGTGGCCAAAGCGGGGTCAATCTTGAATTTTTCAAGAGTCAATGGAACGAATGTTCCGAACACGGAAGCAAACAACACTACTGCAAGCAACGATAACGACACGGCGATAGTGGTGACTTGTGTGCCTCCGATTTTGAAGAAATTATAAAGAAACACCAACAATGATATGATGCATCCATTAATGAGTCCAACTCCAAGTTCGCGCACAAGTTGACGAGAAGCATTTTTGATGTCAAGAGAGCCGTTGGCCAGACCCTGTACAACGATAGCCGAGGATTGTGTTCCCACATTTCCACCGGTACCACCGATAAGCGGAATAAACAGAGCCAATGTGGGGTCTGCGGCAAACCCAGCCTCAAAGTTGCCGAGAATCACAGAGTTGCCGATTCCGCCAAGCATACCTATGAGCAACCACGGCAAGCGAGCCTTGGTTTGGGTGAACATGGAGTCGGCGGTTTCCACGTCCGATGAAAGACCTGATGCCAACTGGTAGTCGCGTTCTGAACTTTCACGTACCTGATCCATCACGTCGTCAACAGTAATCCTCCCGAGAAGTCGCCCAATGGAATCAATAACCGGCATGGCCACAAGATTATATTTTTCAAAATCCAAAGCCACTTCGTCAATCGGCGTGTCAGCCTTCACTGCCACCGGATCCTCTTCCATCACATGCTTGATTTTGGACACAGAGGGATGGGTAATGAGCTTTTTGAGCGGCAATATGCCACGCAGCTTGTCGTCTCCGTCCACCACATAGACATTATAAATCTCATCCATGTCCTCGGCCTGCATACGCATCTGCTTGATACATTCGGGCATGGACCAGTCTTCATTGACCACTATCATTTCCGTGCCCATGAGTCCACCGGCGGTGTCCTCATCGTATTTCAAAAGGTCTATAATGTCACCGGCCTGCTCTACATCATCAATATGAGATAGAATCTTGTCGCGATCTTCTTCGTCAAGTTCCTGTATTATGTCTACGGCATCGTCAGTGTCAAGGTGGTCAATGAACTGCTTGGCTATCTCTTCCGCAGGCATATTGGAGAGAAGCTTGCGACGGTCGTCCTCATCAAGCTCCATGAGCACATCTGCCGCAGTGTCATCGTCAAGCAACTTGTACAGATATTCCGCTTCATCAAGATCAAGATCCTGATACAGCTCGGCTATATCCGCCGGATGGAGGTCAATAAGCTCCGCATGAGCGGCATCATCGTTGTGCTCGCGTATAATTGCGCGGATATGCTCCAAATACTCTTGGGTAAACTCTCTCATGAGTGTGATGCGCGAATGGATGAAACAAAATTGGTCAATTCAATAAACTGAGCCACGGTAAGCTGCTCCGGACGCATGGACAACAATGGGTTGTCGGGCAATGCGGATATCGGAGGCAGGAGCGACCTAACAGAGTTACGAATGGTTTTGCGTCGCTGACCGAATGTGGTTTTAACCACTGTTTTAAACAGTTTTTCATCACAACCAAGATCCATAACATCGTTACGCACCATCCTTATAACTCCACTTTTAACCTTTGGCGGCGGATTGAATACATGCTCACTTACAGTGAAAAGATACTCAACATCGTACCATGCCTGCAACAAAACCGACAGTATGCCACGTGCTTTTGTTCCCGGCTCGGCAGCGAGTCTTTCGGCCACTTCGCGCTGGAGCATACCGCTACAACAGCTCACCTGATCCTTGTATTCAAGCACATGGAAAAATATCTGCGAGGATATGTTGTAAGGGTAATTGCCTATCACACAAAAATGCTGTTCCTTCGGATAAAGAGCTGCGAGATCAGTGCACAAGAAATCACATTCCAAAATTTTGTCATGCGGCAACTGCGGCATATTACTTTTCAGATACGCTACACTCTCGGAGTCAATTTCGGCTACTGTGACATCGTGTCCATCGGCAATTAGAAACTGTGTGAGCACTCCCATTCCAGGCCCCACTTCCAATACCGGAAGCCCTTGCCATTGATCAAGAGTGGCCGCAATGCGGCGAGCCACATCAAGGTCAACGAGAAAGTGCTGTCCAAGAGCTTTTTTAGGCTTTACATTCTGCATAGTTCAACATACTACAGCGGCACGATACCGCATACTAAACTACAAATTTAGTGTTTTCCTGTCAAAATAAATTTCCAAAGGCAAAAAAGTTATTAAATACATCCTGAAAAAAACGCAAAAAAGATTTTTTTGCCAACAATGACATAAAACAGGGAGTGTCATTGTTATTGACCGGCCGCGGCTATACGCAGATTTTCGGGTCGGAGATATGTAGCGGCTATATGCGAAATGTCGTTAGGTGAAATGGAGAGTATGACACGCTGCTTAACAGAAAAATAGTTCTCAGGAATATCACTCAAAACCATATTGCGATAATATGACACTATCTCCAACGGAGAATCAAGCGCTTCAAGATGTGATATGAGCGCGAATCTGCGCAGACGCTCCAACTCCTCCCCTGCCGGTGGATCTGTCACAAGACGTTCGAGCTCAATACGCACCTGCTCTATGGCCGATTCCACATAATCATGACTACATTCAAAAGCTATTTTGACCCAAGCACCCTCATGAACTCCGAGAAGGGATGCATTGACACCATATGTATATCCTTTATCCTCGCGCAGATTCATCATCAAACGACTACCAAAATAGCCTCCGAGAGCTGTCACCACCAAATGAAGCGCGGAGTAGTCGGGATGATTTCGTGATATGGCAGGAATTCCAATACATACAGCACTTTGCAAAGCATCCTTCACTATGATTTTTTCAACATTCGGAGCAGACGGAGCAAACGGCATAACATTACGCTTAACAGGCTCTGCTCCCGAAGGTGTCAACCGCTCGGCTGAAGCACACACCGCATCCATCACCTTCGGTGTAAGAGCCCCACCCAAAAACAGATAAGACAAGCGCGGTTGACGAACACGGCTGAATAGCTTTACCATATCATTGCGGTTGAGTTGCATGACTTGCTGAGGTGTGTTGAGCAAAGCCAACGGATGAGAAACGCCGCACAACTGTTTACGCATGGCAGCATCAGCAAGCACACTCACTTTCTGCATCTGCACTCCGATCTGTTGTGCTATCTGAGTCTTCTTGGCTTCCAATTCACGCTCCGGAAAGGAAGCATTCTCAAGCATGTCAACAAACACAGGAAGCACATTTTCAACACAAGAGTTAAGTGACAGCAATGTGACCACAGAGTGATGCCCATAAGCTCCGGTACGGAGCCATGAACCGTTGGAGTCAAATGAACCGGCTATCTCAGCTCCGGTGCGAGATCCAGTACCTTCGCCAATGGTGGCAAGCATCATGGGCAAGATGGCTGGAGAAACAATATCAGCATTGCCCCCTTCTCGCACCAAGCTTACCATATTGACAGGCTGAGTAGCCCCGTCAAAAGCCACTACCCTGATTCCGTTAGCTAAATCAAACGAATGTACCAGAGGTAGTTCCGCTCCGCTTAAAGGTGCCAACTGCGGCGGAATGGCTCTGAAATCGTGAACTCCCATAGAATCAACGCTCCATAGATTGCAAATAACGACATGCAGCTTCAAGATCGTCGGGTGTGTCAATACCAATGGTTTCGCATGATGATATGCCCACACGTATTGTATAACCGTTCTGAAGCCATCTCAACTGCTCAAGGCTTTCAGCCAACTCAAGCGAAGACTGTGGAAGCTCTACAATCTGCGCAAGGGTGTCAGTGCGATAGGCATACATACCTATATGCGTGTAGAATTGCGCTGATTCCAACCATTTTTCCCATTCCACGCCACGCACATAAGGAATAATGGAACGAGAAAAATAAAGTGCCCGCATATCTTTATCAAAAGTCACCTTGGGGGTGTTGGGATTGAATAGCGCATCCCACCCCTTGACAGCATCAAACGGACGCACAAGCGTGGCGATGTCAGTATGCGGAGTGTCAAAACAATGCATCAGAGATTCAATCTGCTCAGGCGCAATAAAAGGTTCATCACCCTGTATATTTATAACCACATCTGCCTCGGTGCCACAAAGTGTATATGCTTCATAGCAACGGTCGGTTCCGGATTTATGATCAGGCGAGGTCATGACACATCTGCCACCAAACCCTTCCACAACAGAGCGAATACGGTCATCGTCTGTAGCCACAAACACCTCATCAAGCACCAAAGATGCCTGACGATACACCCGCTCAATCATGGTCATTTCGCCAATCATTGCCAATGGTTTGCCGGGAAACCTGGTGGAAGCGTATCTCGCGGGGATAATACCGATAAATTTCATAATTGGAAATTATTATAGTCAAACTACAAAATTAGTGCTTTGGGTTGTATTAAATAGCACTCCATTAAGGTTAAAAAAAGTTATAACAAGATGCACTGTTTACAAAAATTTGGCATTGCAATGCATATTATTGCCATATATAAGTGTTTTTTAACTTCAAGTTTCTATCTTTGCAACAATCAATAACCAAACATCTAACATTTCATGAAAAAATCATTACTCACATTGGCTACCGCTTTGGCAATATTGGCACCAATGGCTGTTCAGGCCAAAGGATACCAATCGGTCATTGTGACCAAAACAGATGCCACAGTGCTTGCCATTCAAGGTGAGCAAGGCATGAAAGCCACTACCAAAGAACAGACATTACGCTTTGTAACCCCGGATGAATCGTTCATTGAAATACCATTGGACGAAGTAACCGGATGGGAATACTCCCAGCAACCCGGAGACGCACAATGGACTTCTATTTCAGGAGCAGAAATCAACCCTAACATTGTGCTTACACGCACTACCACAGGCATAATGCTGCAGAACCTGCCGGACAATTCCTCTATAACCCTTACTGCCTTAAACGGCACCGTGGTTTCCAGTCTTAAAGTTTCAGGATACTGCGAAATACCTTTTGATTCTCTTCAAAACGGCATATACCTACTTACATTCAATAATCAAACCGTGAAAATAGCTGTGTCCCGATGAAAAAATTTATAACACTTTCCGCAATTGCACTAATGGGCCTTTCTGCATCGGCTCAGCACCAACATATCCATATCTATCACAATTCACAAGCTTTTACCACTCATAAACTTAACACGGTGGAGGATATGAATTTCCTATCCACATCATGGGGCGACAACGCTGATCAACTTACAATCTCTCTCACAGACGGCACTACCGATAAAGTGGATATAAACGATGTGTCCAAAACAGTGATTGGCACCAATGTACCGGTGATATATGTGAACCTTACCGACTACCCCAATCTCACGGATTTGATGAAAGACAGTCAGCATGACAAATCTTTTGTGTACGACGCCACACTGCGCATGGACGGTAACGGTTTTTTTGATGACATACCAGAAACCACTGTTGAATTTCGTGGTCGCGGCAATTCAACATGGAACATGCCCAAAACACCATACCGCTTCAAATTACCAAAAAAACAAAGCGTGTGCGGACTGGCCAAGGCTAAAACATTTGCATTGATAGCAAACTTCATTGACTGCTCACTTATGCGCAATACCATAGCCCTCAAGACGGCCAATATGCTTGAGATGCCTTACAGTAACCATTGTGTGCCTGTGGCAGTGTATCTCAACGGTCACTACAAAGGAGCTTATATGCTCACAGAGAAAATAGGCATCGGAGGCGGCAGCGTGGATATTGACGAAAACAAGGGTATATTGTTTGAATTTGACTCCAACTATGATGAGGATTTCAAATTCCGTTACTCATGGTACGAGTCAGGCTCCAAAACACTTCCTGTAATGGTGAAAGATCCTGACCTCACAGAAATAGCCGAGGCTGACCCCACAGGAGCCACCACTGCCCAGGGACTTTTCAACAACTGGCGAAGCGACATCACAACAATGCTTGACGCCGTGACAAAACGCTCCACAAAAGAGTCACTCGCAGACGTGCTTGACCTCAGGTCTGTTGCAAAATTTCTTATGGTAAACAATCTGGCCTGCAATCGCGAGCTACAACATCCCAAGAGCTTTTATATGTACAAAGAGGCTTTGGGAACAGACCATGTGTATCATTTCGGCCCTGTATGGGACTTTGACTGGGCATTCACTTTTGACGGATATGAAGGCCAGGCATCAAACAGAATTCTTTTTGAAAGAGACGGTGACACCGCCGGCACAACATTCTTCCACCATATATGCAAAAACGAAGAGTTCCGCAAAATATACAGTGAAGAATGGACAAATTTCAAAGAGAATATATATCCCGAGTTGCTCAAGTATCTTGAAGAGTATGCCAATCATATTGAGCCATCGGCGGTGCAAAACGGCACAATATGGACAGGTTATAAGGGTGGATATTACCAAACCGTAAGCACATACAAGTTCCGCGAGAATTATGCCACACTGATCAAATGGCTCAACGAACGCGTGGAATTCATATCCAATGACACCAATTTCGGATTGTACAAATAACAACACGAATTTCTACCACATACATCAAGACACACCTTAACCGGTGTGTCTTGCTTTCTTTTGAAGCCTTTGTAATAACATTGGCTTTTGCTATTTTTGCAAAGACAACAGTATGGTCAGACCTATAAGTTCCAATCCTGCTATGTTTAATAATTGATTGTCATGTTTTTGTCATTCATAAGTCGCATATTCCGAATCAAGCGCAACTCTTCAATATTACCATCAGAAGAGATGCCGACTCAGAAACAATTCATTCTGAGTTTTTCTACCAACAAAGAGCCTACATCAAATGTGAGCAAAGAAAAAATCCGCGAAGCACTGAATCATCTTGCACAATATGGAGAAGTGTGGCTAAGTGTCAGCATAAACATACCCACTTCATATGGAGATTGTTCGGGTATGTCGTGCAAGCATACCGACAACGGTAACCCGCAAATGGCCGTATATTTTCCCAACTCCGAAGGGGTGACACGATATATCAATGTGAATTACGATATTGACACCATATGTACGGTTTTCTGCAACTTTTTAGAAAAATATGAGATTCCCGACATCAGCCGCTGGAAACAAGATGAATTAACTCGTTGCGAACCATCCAGAGAACCATTCTATTTATATACAGATGATGATGAATTTCACAACATAGAGTACAATGATGTAATTGCTACCCTTGAAAACATTGAAGCCGGAATATCAACATCACTGTTGCTTCGCACACCATCCGGACAAACTGGATATATGGAAGTAAAAGGAGCGAAAAACGATTATACTGTGGAAATCGGTGGATACAACAGGCATGGTATCTGGGTGACTTATTACACCCGCACTTGCTACAGCGGCAGCGTAAGGCACTGGCTGTCCAACTATTTCCACCAAAAACAATTCCCCAGAATAACAGATGAATGGATTGATATAACAGAAGAGTCATCGCAAAGGTAACAATCCACGATAAGATTAACTATAAAATCATATGAATCATGGCACGAAGCATAGAAACAAATATAGCTATTGATAAGATATGGAAAAGCTTTGACAAGAAGCAAATGCTGGAGGGTTTTGAGATTCTGCAGCAAGCATCAAAGAATGGTGACGCGGACGCGTGTTGCTTTCTCGGACGATGCTATATGGGAGAAGAATTCGTATGGGACGGAGCAGGGTTTCCAGTAGATGAGCAGCTTGCATCCCAACTGATAAAACAAAGCGTGCTCTATGGCAGCGCAGATGGTGTGATGTGCGCACTCAGAACAGGCAACCTATCACCTGCTGTGAGAAAGGAGATGCCATTTGCATCTCTGAGCGATGCTTTTGACATGGTGAAAGCAAATGCACAGGCCGGAGATGCGTTCAGTCAGTATGAAATGGGCAACGCAATGTTCTATGGCGATTATCTGACCATATATGGAAAATCAGAAAGTGACAAATTTTCATCAGAGGAGCAGTACAATGCCTTTGCCTATCCCATAGCGGCGAAATATTATGCGGAATCTTTCAAAAACGGACTATCGGCCGCTTTTGGCAACTATCGCTCAATCTATTTTTCAGAACTTGCTGAAATCAGCACCCGGGACTTTGAAGCGGAGATGAAACGACTTGCCGATTACGGAGACCCAAGAGTGTGCAATGACTACGGCAAATGGCTTGATGACCAATATAATGACAAAAAAAGTGCGTTCCGATATTATGTCATGGCCTTGGAGCAAGGAGATTTGCAATCGGCATACAATGTGGCGGTGTGCTATGCCAC
>CAMWXV010000050.1 GCA_947178305.1 uncultured Porphyromonadaceae bacterium
CCAAGCTCCATACAGATACCAAGACTAATATTTGCCGTGTTACAGAGGCTGAATGGCGCAAGGTGGGTGATGACGGTTGGGTGTTTGTGATAACGGCCGACAGGTTTTTGCGCAATATGGTGAGAGCTGTAGTCGGTACGCTTGTGGATGTGGGTCGCGGCAAAATCTCTGAGAAGCAGTTTGTGGAGATTATAGCCAAACGTGACCGTTGTGCCGCCGGTACATCAATGCCTCCACAGGCACTATATCTATGGAATGTGACCTATCCCTATGAAGTGTAGGTGTGTTACAGATATATAAAATGCGAGCCCAGTGTTTTTTCACTGGGCTCGCATTTTATGGTTTGATTGCTGGTTTATTCCACGATTATTTCATCGGCGAATATAAAGCCTGGCTTGTTGTAGCCTACGCCGTGCCATTTGGGCAGGGCGGTTTCACAGTCGGCTGTGATGCGCACGTATTGTGCTTTTACAGGCTTGAAAATGTATTCGTGGAGTTTGATGTAGTCTGTGTGTCCTTTCATGACTGGGAATTTTTCGGAGGCCACGGTGGTCCATTTCTTGCCGTTGGACGACACTTCAACTTTTATGCCTCGTGCATCAAATATCCAGTTTGGTGTGTCCACGAGCAGACGAATACCGGCTTTGCTTATTTCTTGTTCTTTGCCAAGGTTGATGGTTGCAATGATGGGTTTTCCTTCCCAGCCAATCCATTCACCGGTGGTGAATGTGGATGTACCGAAACGGCCGTCAACCAATGTTGCACCTCCATTGGCTGCATAGCGTGAGTGAGGAGCGTTGGCGAGCTTCAGTTCGTGAGAGGTGGCTTTGTTGAATACCACACTGTCGGTCCATACGTGGCTTTTTCCACTCGGGCGTATGGCAACGGCTTTGATTGTGCAGGATTTGTTGAGGTCTACGGGCCCGGTGTAGAGGATGGAATGTTCGGTCGGTTCGGAGCCGTCAAGCGTGTAATAGATTTTGGCATCGTTGCCCATAGTTGTGAGGTCGGCTGTGATGCATCCTTTCTCAGGGTTGTTGATGAGATGTGGGGTTATGTCGTACACGTGGCGGGCGTATACGTAGCCTTGAGCATCGTAAAGGGCAAGCATCTGCTGAAGACGGCGTTGGAAGTCGTTGTAGCTTTTTGCCTCAGGTTGACACCACTGAACTTCGCTGAGTGCGGCCATTCGTGGTAGCTCTTGGTACTGAGCAATATATAAGCTTGGCACATATTCTGTCCACAAATTGGCTTGTGCTCCCATTATATATTGCTTCTGTTCCGGAGTCAAGGTGTCAAGGGCGGGGTTGAAATTGTAGATTTGTTCCAAAGTTACCACGCCACCTCCGGCCAATGGTTCGTTTGCGCGATCGTATGTCTGGTAGTAGTCAAAGTAGCAGTAGTTGGTGGGGGTCATTATGGCGTAATGATTCTGTTGTGCGGCTGCGATTGCGCCTTCTGTTCCGCGCCATGACATTACTACTGCACCGGGGGTCAAACCTCCTTCAAGTATCTCGTCCCAGCCTATCATCTTGCGACCTCTTTTTGCCAAACTGTTGGAGGCTTCGGTCATCACGTATGTTTGTAGTTTCTGTTCGGCTGTGCTGTGTTTGTCGCTTTTAAGTCCGAGTTCTTTGATTTTGGCTTGGCATTTGGGGCATTTTTCCCAGCGCACTTTTGGACATTCGTCACCGCCTACATGTATGTATTCAGATGGGAAAATGTCAACAACTTCGGCAAGAACATCGTCTATGAACTTGATTGTGGAGTCGTTGCCTGCGCAAAGCACATCTTCGGCCACACCCCATTTGGTCCAGAGTTCGTATGGACCGCAGGTGCATCCAAGTGATGGGTATGCTTTGAGTGCTGCAAGCATATGGCCGGGAAGGTCGATTTCCGGTATCACGGTAATGTGTCTGTCGGCTGCATATTTCACGATTTCGCGAGCTTGCTCCTGAGTGTAGTAGCCGCCATATGGGATACCATCGGTGGATTCAAAGTCCTTGTTGGTCATGGTGCCGGGGCGAATGGAGCCTTTTGTGGTCAGTTCGGGTCGCGATTTGATTTCAAGACGCCATCCTTGGTCTTCGGTAAGGTGCCAATGCAGTCTGTTGATGTTGTGAAGTGCGATCATGTCAATGAATGACTTGACGGAGTCAACAGGGAAGAAATGTCGGCCTACATCAAAGTGGGCACCGCGGTATTCAAAGCGAGGTTGGTCGGATATGGTTGCGCAAGGAAACTCCACAAGACCTATTTGTTGCTGTGGAATAGATTTGCGCAATGTTTGACATCCATAGAAGTTTCCTGCTGGAGAAGAACCGTTGATGGTTATGAATTCAGGAGAGATGTTGATGTTGTAGGCTTCGGCATTGTCGCTTTTGAGATCATTTTTGAGGATGATTGCGTTGGACTTCGGAGTGTTGTCCACCACCGGTAATTGTGTGCCTGTGAGATTGAAGATGTAGCTGGCAAGCAACTCGGCGTTGCGTTTGAGTTTGGTGTTGCCTTTTGGGTAAGCGATTACTGTATAGGCGGACATTACAAACGGTGTGCCTTGCTGTGCAGAGATTTGCTGAGGCAGAGGTATGGTCTGGTAGTTGGCCTTCTGTGTGGCCGGATTGGCGGAGGCTATAAGGCATGAAGCCCCGAGAGCCAAGGCGATGGTTTTTCTCATGGTTGAGTATTAATGGATAAATAGATTAATCAAAGTACAAATATAGCAATTAATTTTGTTGTGGATGTTAAATTTAATGGCTAATTTAGCGGTGCGCTTGCGAACTATTCCATAGCGTGGTTGTTATATGTCTGTATTGTGATTAATAACTATCAAAAAAATAATTAGGAAATGAAACCCTTACATGTGATTTTGGCCGTTGTTGGCGGTGCCATAGCCGGCGCATCTCTCGGATTGCTTTTTGCTCCTGCCAAAGGAGAATCTACTCGCGATGAAATAGTGAAGTTTCTCAAAGCTAAAGGTATCCGTTTGAAAAAGGATAAACTTGAGGAGCTTGCTGATGAGATTGCAGATGAAATAGCTACTAAGGCTTGAGGCTTTGGATGAAGCATTGTTGTAGTACAAATCAAAATACTGATTGATATGAAAAATTTAGGATTGTTGTACGCTTTTCTTGGTGGAGCTATAGTTGGTGCCGGTGCCGCTGTGCTTTTTGCTCCTGAAAAAGGTGAGGATTTGCGTCGCCGCATTAAAGATGTGCTCCGAAAAAAAGGAATCTTGTGTACTGAAAACGAGATTGATGCATTGGTGGAGCAACTTACCACTGAAATTGACGATTAATTTCGTTGCTGAGAAATAATGAGCATAAGCGCGCTGTCAGGAGTATTTGCCTCGCGGCGAGCTTGTGCTGTGTATATAAGAAAACTGTTAATTTATGTCTGAACAAACCAATTCTTTTGCACAGCTTTGGTCGCAGCTAAAGGAGTATGGAACAATGAAGCTGGAGTATTACAAACTTACTGCTGCAGAAAAGGTGAGTTTGTTGATAACCACGATAGCTCTTTCGTTGATTGTTGGCGCGCTGTGTGTGGTGGCTTTGTTTTTTGTGTCAATGGCGGTGGTGTGTTTGATTGCCACCGGTGTTGGCTTTGGGTGGGCATTTATGATAGTGGCCGGGTTTTATGTCTTGGTTTTAGGTGTGGTTGTTGTGTTTAGAAAACAGTTGATACTTAATCCGGTGTGTCGGTTTGTGTCAAAATTGCTCTTGTCGTAAAGTGTATTTACTTTTAAATTTATGAAGTCATGAAACAAAAGCAATTGCCTCATGTTCAAGATGATTGGCAGGGGTACACCATGGATGAGATGATGTATCAAAAAGCGTTTCTGCTTGCGAGAATGGAGGTGTCGAAAGCCAAACTCGTGAACAGGGTTTCGGAATTCAAAACCGGATTTCCCGGAGTGTCATCAGGTTCGATATGGAGCAAGGTGCTCAATGGGTTTTCATATGTGGACTATGCTGTACTTGCCTTTAAGTTAAGTGGCAAGATAGTGCGCTTGGTTCGTGCGATTCGCAGATGATATATTATTTTATAACCAATTGTTGTTAAATAGCTATGAACGATTATGTGGAGTTGAGGTTGGATCTTGACCCTTGTGAAGAATATATGACCGATTTGCTTGCGGCGATGCTCGCAGATGCCGGTTATGAAAGTTTTGTGCCTGATGCATCCGGTCTCACTGCTTATGTACGGGAGTGTGATTATGCAACTGATGTTGTTGAAGATATGGTTGGGGCATTGCCTTTTGATGCCCAATGTGTATGGAAAGTTACACGCATAGAGGGTCGTGACTGGAATGCCGAGTGGGAAAAGAATTATTTCCAACCTATTGTAGTGGGTGGAGATTGTGTGATACACAGCACGTTCCACAAAGATATTCCCCAATGTACTTATGACATAGTTATTGATCCAAAGATGGCGTTCGGTACGGGGCATCACAGTACGACATCATTGATAATAGGTCGTTTGTTGGGAATGGACCTTGATGGAAAAAGCATGGTGGATATGGGCACCGGAACCGGTATACTTGCTATTCTTGCTTCAATGAAAGGTGCTTCACCTGTGGCTGCGATAGAGATAGACCCGTTTGCATATACCAACGCAGTGGAAAATGTGCGTCTTAATTCCCAATCCGAGATAGTTTTGTTGGAGGGTGATGCTGCAAGGCTTGGAGATGTGGCGTTTGCCGCTGATTTGTTTGTGGCCAATATCAATAGAAATGTGATAACCGCAGATTTGCCTCGTTATGCTGATGCAATGGTTGCCGGTGGCGTGATGTTGCTTAGCGGATTCTATGTGGAGGATATAGCTGTGGTGCGGGAAGCTGCAGAAGCGTGCGGGTTGACTTATGTGGATTATACAGAGCATAATAATTGGGCTTGTGTGAAGCTGACAAAGGTTTAGATTTGCACGGTAGTCAAAAAAAGTGTACTTTTGTAATAAAGTAGCTACTTATGAAAAAAATCATCACATTATTGCTGCTTCTTACATTTGCGGTAAGTGCATATGCGGCGAAGAATACTGAGCCTATGCCACGTGGCTTTAGTTGGGGAGCGTCGGTTGGCGGATGTATAGACATGACAGGTCATGATATGTCGTCAATAAATATAGATGCTAAATTCGGTTATCGCAACTCGTGGATTAATCTTCTCGGTGTCGGTGCATCTATTGATATGATGGTCAACAACAGTGTGCGCTCGTTTCCGGTTTATGCGGTTTTCCGTACCGGTTTTAGCAAACGTCCGACATTGTGTTTCGGTGATTTCCGTCTTGGGTGTGTTTTCAATGATTTGAATAATAACAACCGTCAGGCCCGTTTGTATGCATCGCCGGGTGTAGGTGTGAATCTGGCAACAGGCCGCACGTTTCGTTCGTATCTGATGTTGAGCTATGTGTACAATGGTATGGACGGATTTTACAAGGAAGGTGAAAAACCCATTCATTCACTGCACATGGCTTGTGTGCGATTTGGCGTGGCGTTTTGAAAATGGATACAGTAGAAATTAAAGTTATCAACAATAGCGGTCATCCGCTGCCGGCATATAGCACTGATAGCTCTGCCGGAATGGATGTCAGGGCTTGTCTTTCGGAGCCGATCACCATTATGCCTATGCAGCGGGTTCTTGTGCCCACAGGTCTTAGAATAGCGTTGCCACAAGGATACGAATGTCAGTTGCGTCCAAGAAGCGGCTTGGCATTGAAGCACGGAATAACTCTTGTGAACACTCCGGGAACTGTGGACGCTGATTATCGTGGTGAGATAGGTGTGATCCTTATCAACCTTTCGCAAGAGCCTTTTGTTATAAATGATGGCGAGCGAATATGCCAAATGGTGATTTCGTCGTACACTCGCGGCGGGTGGGTATCGGTGGATAGTCTTGACGAAACTGAGCGTGGTAGTGGAGGTTTCGGACACACCGGAGTTCAATAGTCCGATGTGAGTTGTTGATTTGTTTCACACTCTATGTTTCCTTTCATGTTTTGATCTAATGAACAGACGTACGTCCATTATCTTGAATTTTCTTTCAGCGGCCATGGTTGTTACTATGGCCTTTGTTGCAACTGTAGGAGCAATGGCGTCCTCAGGTAAGAAGAGTAAGATTGATACAGACAAGAACAAGGCTGATTATATTTTTCTTGAAAGTCAGCGTCTGAAGCAGCAAAACAAGCATGATGCTTATTATGAATTGGTTAAACGTGCTTATGAGCTGAATCCCGATGACAAGTATCTGGGAATGGAGGTTGGTGTGAACCGAATGATGCTGTCGGACGGTGACAGTACGGAGCTTGAACAGGGATTGTCAATGCTTGCCGATTATGCGTATGCAAACCCTCAGGATCTTTACAATAGCGCCAAATATGCATCTTTGGCCGACAATCTTGGTCACAGAAAAGAGGCTTTGGCCATGTGGGACACTCTTTATCGTTTGAATGCCGAGCGTCCTGAAGTGGGTCTGAAATATGCCGATATGCTTACTGCCACTATTGATTCGGCCAATCTTGACAAGGCTTTGGAAATTTACAATATTATTGAACGGTCGGAAGGTGTTATGCCTCTGATTACCGGTCGCAAAATGCAGATACACAGTATTCGTCGCGACACTACAGCTATACTGCGGGAGGCTAAGGCATTGCTTGAGGCGTCGCCTCATTCATCGGAATATAACTCCATGGTTGGTATGACCATGATGCAACTTGGACGAAAAGATTCTGCTTTGGTTTATTTTGACCGCGCTGTTGAACTGGATCCGTCAAGCGGTGCGGCATATTATCATAGAGCCAATTATTACAAGTCGGTTGGTGACAGTGTCGGCTATGATCGCGAGGTGTTTCAGGCCATGCGTCAAGCTGACCTTGATCTGGAACCCAAACTTGAAATCTTGCGTCAGTATGTCGGGGAACTTTATCGTGATACCGCGCAGACAAAGCGTATTACAGATTTCTTTGGCTCATTGATTGATCTGTATCCCCATGAGGCCATAGTAAGAAAAATGTATGCCGAATATTTGATGCTTACGGATAAGCCAACGGAAGCATCAGAGCAAATGGGTTATGCTGTGGATAGTGATCCGTCAAATGAAACTTCATGGTTGCAGTATGCGAGCTTGCAATTGCAGATAGGCAATTGGCAAAAAGGTGTAGAGGCTTCACAAAGAGGATTGCATTATTTCCCTGGTAATACACGACTGATAGCCATGCAGGCAATAGGCTATAATCAGCTTGCTCAATATCAGGATGCCATAGCCTTGCTTGACAGTGCTATAGCAGAGGCTGATTCTGCTGATGTGGAATTGATGTCGGAACTTTACACCACAATGGGTGACTCTTATTATGCATGGGAGAAAAACGATTCGGCTTTTGCCGCTTATACCAAGGCGCTTCAACTTAATCCTGACAATCTCGGGGCTCTTAACAATTGTGCTTATTATCTGGCTTGTGAAGACCGGGAGCTTGATAAGGCGGAGGCTATGATAAAGCGAGTGGTGGCTGAAAAACCTGAGGATGGAACTTCGCTTGACACTTATGCTTGGGTGCTGTTTAAGAAGCAGGATTATGTGAAAGCCAAAGAGTTGATAGACGGCGCTTTGGAAAATGAGGCGGAACCGAGTGCCGAGCTGTTGGAGCATGCAGGTGATATATACTTTATGAATAAGGAACCTGATGAGGCTTTGAACTTTTGGCGTAAGGCTTTGGTTTTGGATCCGGAAAACGCATTGCTAAAACGTAAGGTTAAGAACAAAACATTTTATTATAAATGAAGCGTATAGCTATTAGGATATTGTCGGTATTGCTTCTGTTGGTGGCATTGTATGGCTGTGGCGGTAAAAAACAAGCTGAGAATGTTGTGCCAAATACAGACACCAGTGGAAATATAGGTGCTACAGATGTGCTGAATCATGGTCAAGGAGTTGAATACCTTAAAAATACGTGTGTCAATTATTTGCCATGGCAGCAGGTGCGGGTGCCGGTGTCTGTGAAAATTAATAGTCCCAAATCGCTGTCTATCTCGGGCACTGCAGAAATGGTGCGCAATAAGAGTGTGCTGATATCACTTAAATTCATCGGTATGGAAGTGGCTTGGCTTTATGTGAGCGATGATGTGGTAGTGGTGGCTGATAAAATGAATAAAAGATATATATCCGAGTCTTCATCCAAATTTCTGGGTGGTTTTGATGTCAATACAGCCAATTTACAGGATTTGCTTATAGGCAGACCTTTTGTGCTTGGCAGTGAAGATATTTCTTCGGTTGATACTAATCGGTTATCATTTGTAAGTGATGGAGGCGAGGGTTGGAGTTTACAGCCGCTGTCGGAAATTGAGAACCTGGAATATGTTTTTTGGTTTGAACCGATGACGGTACTTAATGCTGCTGTAGTGCAGTATGCTTCCAAACAACCTGTGGCGCTTTTGTATGGTGCACCGGTGGGTACGCCAAGTGGATCCATGGCATCGCATGTGGGTATTAAAGCCAATATCGGTGTTACAAATATTGATGCTACATTGTTCTGGAGTTGGCAGAAGGCCAAGTGGGACGATTCGTTTGCTCCAAGAGAACCAAAGGTGCCTGATAATTATAGAAAAGTGGATGGTGCATCGGTGCTGAAAAGTTTGACCGGTATTTAATGATTTGTGCAATGGAAAAAATGGAGCGATGCAATATAATATTTAGAATTTGTGTGATAGCGGCATTATGTGTCGCTATGCTTGTTCCGGCTCATGGCGCAAAGCCGCGCAGAGATATTTCCAATGTGAAAAAAGAAAGACAGTCAACTCAGCGAGAAATAAAGGAAACATCAAAGCAGCTTACCAAAAAGGCAAAGGAAGCGGAGCGAGAGCTTAGCAAGCTTACAGGATTGAGAAACGAAATCTCTCGTAGCACCAAGGCTATAAGTGTGGCTCAGGCCGGCATTGATTCAATCAACACTCGTATTTCAGCTATGGGTGATACTCTTGATATTCTTACATCACGTCGTGATTCTTTGAGTCGGGCTTATGTTGAGGCTCTTCGCAGCATGCAAGGTCAGCAGGGTGCTATGGGCGAATTGGCATATCTGTTTTCGGCGAGAAGTTTCAAAGAAGCGTTCAGAAGGGTGAGATATATGCGTGAGTTTGCGCGATGGAGTGCGCGTCGCCGTGAAGAGATTGATACTGCATCTCACAGAGTGGAGAGCCATAAGATTCAAATGAATGAACTTCATCGTGAACGTGCTGCGTCATTGTCCACGTTGACTCAGGAAAAGCGTAATCTTGAAGGTCAGAAAAAGCAAAGTGACCAGCTTGTGGCCAAGCTAAAAAAGGAAGAGCGTTCGCTTAAAGCTGCTTTAAAAAACAAGGAGAAACGAATGCGTGCGTTGGATGCTGAGCTTGACAGGCTTATAGCTGCGGAGCAGGCTCGTGCTGAAAAAGCGCGAAAGGAGGCTGAGGCCAAGGCAAGAGCAAAGGTCGAGGCGGAAGCAAAAGCTAAAGCCAAGCCAAAAGCTGATGGCGGAAAATCGTCGGCTTCAAAATCCAAACCTTCGGAGCAGGTGAAACCGCAAAAATCAGTTTCAAGCGGAATTGCGGAAGCTGATAGAAAACTTAACGGCAGTTTTGAGAGCAATAAGGGTCGTTTGCTGTTTCCTGTCAACGGGCGCTATAAGATAGTACGTGGTTTCGGAAGACAAAAGCATCCTGAACTGGAGCATGTGGAGACAGATAACAGCGGTATTGATATCGAGGCTCTGTCGGGCGCTTATGCACGAGCTATTTTTGCGGGTAAGGTGTCGGCTATATTCAAACAGCCCGGATTCAATACCATTGTTATGGTGCGTCATGGTAGCTATTTGTCCATTTATGCCAATCTTACCGGACTGAATGTGAAAGTGGGTGATGCGGTTAAGGCCGGCCAACGAATCGGGGCGATATATGCAGATCCTGATGATGACGGCAGAGCGGTGCTTCATTTTGAGTTGCGAAAGGAGCGTCAGAAACTTAATCCTACCCTTTGGGTGAAATAGGATGGATAGCAATAGCTCAACATCGCGATTGTCGGCAATGGTGCTTAAGGCTTTGGGTGTGTTTGGCTCGGCCGAGGGGCTTGCCATGTTGTGTGGGTTGGTTCGCACCAAGCTTGTGGCTCTGTGGGTGGGCGCAGCCGGTGTGGGATTGTTCGGCTTGTTCAACTCGGTTGTTGAAATGCTCGGAGCTCTTACTCAGACTGGTGTGAGAAACAGTGCTGTGCGTCAGATTGCGTCCCGACAGGATGGTGTGATGCGTCAAGTGAGCATATTTGTGGCGCGGCGATTGGGATTGGTGCTGGGAATGGGAGCCGGTTTGCTGTGCTGTGTGCTGAGTTTGCCGCTCAGTATATGGTCGTTTGGCAATGGTGATTATTGGTGGGCTTTTTGTTGGCTTGGAGTATCAATAGCGGTTAATTCGGTTACGGCTATTGAATCAGGGGTGCTTCAGGGGGTACACAGGTTATCGGAAATAGCTCGCGCATCGGTGAGTGGTTCGGTGTTGGCTCTGAGCGTGTCGGTACCGATATTGTATGTATGGCGTATTGATGGTGTGGTGCCGGTTATATTGGCTTACTCGGTTGCAATTTTTGCTTGCTATTGGTGGCACAGATATAAGTGTAAGTTTGATACGGATAAGGCTGAGCGTTCGGAATATAAGAAAAGTCGCAATGATATGTTGCGGTTTGGGAGTTATCTTGCGGCGTCAAGTTTTGTGGTGTGGTGTGTCAACTATATTCTGATGTCGTATATCAATCATAGGG
>CAMWXV010000051.1 GCA_947178305.1 uncultured Porphyromonadaceae bacterium
TTTCAAGCAGAAGACGGAAAACGAGATAGGAGTCCGTCTCGTGGGCTCGGAGATCTTTATAAGAGACTTGGCAAACTCACAACCTCCAGACTCACCGGTTCACCTAATTTCATAAACCGATTCATAGCTTCAAGAGTGAACAATGTTGATTTCCCCCCGGATTCATAACGCAATTTTGACAAAACATCCGAAAAATCAAGAGTCAAAACACCATTCACCCTCTGTATCTTCAGCCCAAGATTTTGCATGGCTGCCATCTGAGCGCCTGTAGCTTCAAGCAGATCCACTCCCGATGTCCATCCTTGCTTACACAGCAGATCGCTGCGAGTGGTAAGTATAGCCCTGCGCAATTCTGTTCCGCTCACGCTCATAACCACAGGTTGCGAAGACACAGTTCCCTCCATCCATTCTATAGGTCTTCCGGAACTAAATCCATAACAATTTATCTGTGGCGCAGCAGAACTCACCAAATCCTTTGTCAATACGGTACTCACATCGTCAGTCTGAACCTTGCTGTCAAACGACACTGTTACCACTGGCTCATCGTAACAATCCGCACTCACGTCTACACTCACCACATACGCATAACCCGGAAGAGCGTTCGGCATTTGTGCCGCCTCAAACATCACATCTTGTCCACTCTCCGGCATAGTCAGCCTTAACAGCACCGACACAACTCCTGGATGCAAAAAGGCAGCCCTGTTTTCATTTGCAGGATAATCCACATATGCACCTCCTTTGGAATGAAGCACAGCGGAATAAGATTTGAAATACGATTTGAACCTATCCGAAAACTCCATTTCAATCATACAGCAAGCAAGCTTCGCCGTAAGTGGCACATCCACATCCGCTCCATCCGTTAAATCCACCACAGCCGAAGCAAAAAAATATGGGCAATCAAATCCCTCTGTCACACTATCGCCATAAGCCGTTTCCACCAAATATCGTCCCGGCAGATACGAATTATCCATCGGATAATCCATCACACTGCTCCAATAGCCCTTACGACCGCTCTGCAAATTAGTTATTTCAAGTCGCATATCACCGACATCAGGCAACGGACTGACCAATGTGTTTGACACACTGCCATCTACCGCCACAGCCGACGCATCCACACTCACCTGCGGACGAAGCAACGCAGATCCTATATGCTCCGCAAAATTATCATTGCTACAAGACACTGCCAAAAACAGCATCACCAACGCAACTATGTAACATGCTATATTGTTTTTTAACACCATGTGTTTGCCAAATATTTTGTAAAGTTAATGTATTTTATCACTTCACTAAACAAACACCTCTTTAAAATAAGTTAACACTACGTGATTCGTCACCCGAACACACCACGAAACAGATACATTCAAAAAGTTTTAGTACTTTTGCATCATAAAAAACATTGTTACATGAAAAAAATATTTGCTCTTTTTATTGCGGCAATCACAATTCTATCCGCATCAGCCTCTAACTTTGACATCAAAGACATTCTCAACGGAGTTAAAAACGGAGGCAACGGTGAATCAACGGCCGATAAGTTGGCAGGCCTGGCCGGCGCTTTGCTTTCAAGCGACAAAATTGATGTTAACGCCCTACACGGCAGCTGGACATACAAATCACCCGCTGTCACATTCAAAAGCGACAACCTGTTGAAAAAAGCCGGTGGTGCCGCAGTATCCGAAACCATTGAAGGCAAACTTGCCACATACTACACAAAACTCGGATTCACCGATATGACATTGGTTGTGAACAATGACAACACCTTTGAAATGAAGATAAAAAAAATCACACTCAAAGGCACTATTGAACCCATAACCGACACAAATTCTCAAGCCAATTTTGTTTTCAGCTTCAAAGCAGCAGGAAAAATCAGTATTGGCAAACTGGACACTTATGTGCAGCGCAGCGCTCTTGGCACCATGAGCATAATGTTCGACATCTCAAAACTGATTTCATTGGCCAACAAAATCAGCACAGCCACCAATATCAAATCAGTCAAAACGCTGTCAAGCGCATTGGCAAGCTACGATGGAATGTGTGCCGGTTTTGAAATGCAAAAAACAAAATAACACATTTCGTGCTCACCGCATCAATTGTCACATACCACACTTCTACGCAAGAGCTTGAGCAATGCATCAGTTCGCTAAGCTCTTCAAATCTGATTTCAAGGCTTTATGTCGTGGACAATGGACAGGAACAACGCATACGTGATCTCACCGAAAGCATCGTTTCGCTACCGGCATCATACATCCCGCTACCAAATCCCGGTTATGGCTCAGCACACAATGCAGCCATAAGACAAGCCGAAGCCTACGGCTCAGATTTTCATTTGGCACTAAATACCGATGTGACATTTGGACCAGATGTAATTCCGGCTCTGCTACAATACCTTGATTCTCATCCCGACACCGGTATGGTGCAGCCAAGAATTGTCAATTCCAATGGAGACCTGGAACCAACAGCAAGACTTGTTCCAACTCCTTTTGACCTGATATTGCGCAGATTTCTGCCCAAGAAATGGTTTTTGAATCGTCGCAAAGCTTATCTACTAACGCACATTGACCATTCTAAGCCGTTTAACGCACCGTATTTGGAAGGAAGCTTCATGCTTATGCGCATGGACGCACTGAAACAGACCGGTGGATTTGACGAACGCTTCTTCATGTATCCGGAAGATATAGACTTGACACGGCGAATGCACAAAAACTGGCGAACAGTCTACTGCCCGGTGGCACAAATCACCCATATCCACAAACGAGCCTCCTACGCTTCAGGAAAAATGCTGGTGACACACTGCCTGAACATGATAAGATATTTCAACAAATGGGGATGGTTTTTTGACCGTGAACGCTCAGAGTTCAACAAACCACTCCTGCCTTAAAACACCAAATGTGCCGCACCCCGAAACCGGAATGCGGCACATTCTATATTCAAACTCATGTAACAACAGTGGTTACATACCAATCATCAGTTACTAAACGCCAACTGGTCATCCTTTACATCTATAACTATCGGGCGCTCTTTATCCACCCTCTGAGCCAAGATGTCCTTACTGAGCTGGTTAAGAACCATACGATGGATAACACGCTTCACCGGACGGGCACCGAATTCAGGATCATACCCCTCCTCCGCGAGATAACGAATAGCCGCCGGCGTCACCTCCATGGTCACACCATTACGCTCAAGCATCTTTTGTATTCCTTTGATTTGCAAACCCACAATCTTCTCAATCTCTTTTTCATTGAGCGGAGTAAACATTATAATCTCGTCAATACGGTTGAGAAACTCCGGACGGATAGTCTGTTTCAGCATCTCTATCACCTCGTCTTTGGTAGTTTCAATTGTTTCCTCACGGTTCTCAGCCGTCATTTTGGCAAACTTTTCACGTATCACAGACGACCCCATATTGGAAGTCATGATGATGATGGTGTTTTTGAAATTCACCAAACGCCCCTTGTTGTCAGTAAGACGACCATCGTCAAGCACCTGCAACAATATGTTGAACACATCCGGATGCGCCTTTTCTATTTCGTCAAACAGCACCACCGAGTATGGCTTCCTGCGCACAGCTTCAGTTAACTGTCCACCCTCATCATACCCCACATATCCCGGAGGCGCTCCCACAAGACGCGACACAGTATGCTTCTCCTGATACTCGCTCATGTCTATACGCGTCATCATATTTTCATCGTCAAACAAATATTCCGCCAACGCCTTGGCAAGCTCCGTTTTACCCACACCTGTGGTTCCGAGAAATATGAACGAGCCTATGGGGCGACGTGGATCGTTCAGCCCGGCACGCGAACGCCTAACCGCATCGGCTATGGCACTTATGGCCTCATCCTGGCCCACCACACGACGGTGCAACTCGTCTTCAAGGTGCAGCAGCTTATCCTTTTCGCTTTGCACCATTTTTTTCACAGGTATACCGGTCCAACGCGACACCACATCGGCTATATCTTCCGCATCCACCTCTTCCTTGATAAGGGCATTTTCACCCTGCATAATTTTAAGCTGCTCCTGAATCTCAATATTCTCGCGCTCCTTCTGCTGCACCTTGGAATATCGGATCTCAGCCACGCGAGCATAATCACCCTCACGCTCGGCTCGTTCAGCCTCAAAATTAAGCTGCTCTATATCAATCTTGTTCTGCTGTATCCGGTTAATCAGATCCTTCTCGGCTCGCCACTTGGCGGTATACTCCTTCTCTTCCTCGCGCATAGCGGCCAGATCCTTTTCTATCTCCTTCACATGCGCTTCGTCACCCTCACGCTTTATGGCCTCGCGTTCAATCTCTTTCTGAGCAATTCTTCGCGAAATATCATCCAATGCCTGTGGCACCGAATCAATCTCCAATCGCAGCTTGGACGCAGCCTCGTCCACAAGGTCTATGGCCTTGTCCGGAAGAAAACGATCGGTTATATAACGCTCCGATAAAGTGACAGCAGCTATAATCGCCTCATCGCGAATACGCACCTTGTGATGGTTCTCATATCGCTCCTTCAAACCACGCAGAATAGCTATGGCCGATGTTTCATCAGGCTCATCCACCATCACCTTTTGGAACCTGCGCTCCAAAGCCTTGTCTTTTTCAAAATATTTTTGATACTCATCCAAAGTGGTTGCACCTATGCTACGCAGTTCGCCACGAGCCAATGCCGGCTTCAGAATATTGGCGGCATCCATAGCCCCCTCGCCTTTTCCGGCTCCAACCAAAGTATGGATCTCATCAATGAACAAGATTATCTCGCCATCGCTCTGAGTCACCTCATTCACTATAGCCTTGAGCCTCTCCTCAAACTCGCCTTTATATTTGGCTCCGGCCACCAACGCACCCATATCCAGCGAATAAATCTGCTTGCTACGCAAATTCTCAGGCACGTCGCCACGCACTATACGCTGCGCCAACCCCTCCGCTATAGCCGTTTTACCGGTGCCCGGTTCGCCTATAAGCATCGGATTATTCTTGGTGCGTCGGCTCAGAATCTGTAGCACACGGCGTATCTCTTCATCACGGCCTATAACCGGGTCAAGTTTGCCCTGTCGGGCGCGCTCATTAAGGTTTATGGCATATTTGCTCAATGAATTATATGTTTCCTCCGCGCTTTGGTCGGTAGCTTTCTTCCCTTTCCTTAATTCAGTCACCGCACCTTGAAGCTCCGAAGCACTGAGCCCAGCATCCTTAAGTATTTTTGATGCTGACGAGTTGACCTCAAACAAAGCACACAGCAGTGCCTCCAAAGTCACGTACTCATCACCCTGTTTCTTAGCCATATCAAGCGCACGTTGGAGCACATCGTTGCTCTCGCGGCTCAAATAAGGCTCTCCGCCCGACACCTTCGGTAGCGAGGCTATCTCACGATCCACTTGCGATGTAACCACAACCACATTGGCACCGACTTTGGCAAAAATAAATTTCACAAGCGATTCACCTTCGGCCATCACCCCTTTGAGCAGATGCACAGGCTCCACAGCCTGACTACCTGAAGTGCGGGTTATTTCCACAGCTTTCTGTATCGCTTCCTGTGATTTAATGGTGAAATTGTTGAAATTCATAATATTTCAGTATTATGGGTTTATTTGTTTATGTTTTTTTCTACTACTTTTAACAATCATATCTCCACAATGGTTGTGAAACTGTGGGGTTTTAGCTACCTTTGTACTTAACAAAGCTCATGCCAAACTTGAATTTATTATTCTGTTTATGACACGATATATTCTTATAATCATAACCCTGTTTGCCTCATTGGCCGGCAGCACGCAATGTTTGTCACAAACACCAGACAAGCCTTATTTTCCCACACCATTGGTTCCTGATTCACTCAAAACACTACAACAGAGATCAGAATTCATGGTGGAACATTATTGGGATTTCTGCGACTTTAAGAAATCATTTTCATCAAAACACAAAATGGCAGAATCTTTCAACACCTACCTGTCATTTATGCCATACGCATCTGCCGAAGTGACACACATGGCAGTGGCTAAATTTCTAAAAAAACTTGAAAAACAACCCAACGACCTCCTGTTTATCGCTCACGAAGCTGAAAACTCACTTTTCACTGACTCAGCAGAGTTCGTGGGAGAAGAACTGTATCTGCAATTCGCTCAAGCTGTCGCCGAGAACAAAAAAATTGACCGCGCCTCTAAAGCCAGATTTGTACGTCACGCCGAACTTCTGAAAAACAACCGCGTAGGACTCAAGGCTCCCGACTTTGTTTATACAGACAGATATGGAACCACCCGCCATTTTGAAGCCGACTCCGCAAACGTGGTTCTTTTGATGATCAGCGACCCTGATTGCGATGATTGCCGCATAGCTCGCATACGTCTTGACGCTGATATAAACACAACCAAGCTCATAGATAAAAACATACTTAAAGTGGTGTGCATAACCCCTCTTGAAGCCACTCCTCAATGGAAAAACGCTGTAAAGAAATACCCCGAAAAATGGATTGTCGGTGCAAGTGACACATTTGACGACAAATACAACTTTTTCAACACGCCATCGTTTTATCTCCTGAACAACAATCACGTGATACGATTCAAGAACACCGACATCAACAATATTCTTGATTTAATGTACCGCCTAACCCATTAAACACTCCGCTTATGAACAAGTTCCAGCAATTCTGCGCCACAACATTCATACGCTTCGCAGGCTATACATACAGCAATATGGCTCGCTTGTTTCTCCGCCTGTTTGTAGGCGTGATGTTCTTACAGTTCGGCATACGCCATCTTGTCAATTACAGCGTCATGAGCGTTGACTTTCCCACTATATTCGGATGGAGTCACGAAAGCTGTTTGATATTGATGATAACAATTGAGATTATTTGTTCCCTACTCATCATGGTAGGATTTCTGACACGTTTATCTACCCTCCCACCCATTGCCTCGATGGTTGCAGCGGAATCGTACATACTCAATGACATGTTGCCTAATGTATCCGCCTACGGACTTGACAGCACACAACCGGGATACCTTCCGATAATGTTCATTGGCATTTATTTGTTTATATTGCTGGCAGGTCCGGGTAAAATTTCGCTGGACTATTTCATATCCATATTTCTTATAAGCCGTCAGGACAAAGACGAAAAGAAAGAACTTGAAGAAGTGTGACACCATGAGAATAGCAGTACTGATATCAGGCGGCGTGGACAGCGCCGTAACCGTTTACCGACTTTTGGAGCAGGGACACACAGACCTGCATCTGTTTTACATCCGTATCGGACTTGACACCGACGAGGGCGATTGCTCCGCTGAAGAAGATATTGAAATGTGCAGGTTCATTGCCGCCAAATTCCATTTGCCGTTTGATGTGGTGTCATTGCATCAGGAATATTGGGACAATGTGATGGAATATGCGCTACGTACCGTGCGTCAAGGACTCACCCCGAATCCCGATATCATGTGTAATCGCATAATCAAATTCGGATACTTTGAGCAGCGTTACGGTCATGAATTTGACCGCACCGCCACAGGTCACTATGCCACAATACGCGAACGCGACGGACTCACATGGCTCGGAACAGCCGTAGACCCGGTGAAAGATCAAACAGACTTCCTGGCTCGCATCAATTATCAACAGCTCACCCACTTGATGTTCCCTATCGGCGACTTGCCAAAAAGCGAAGTTCGTGAACTTGCCATAAAGTCAGCCATGCCAAATGCTTTTCGCCGCGACAGCCAAGGTATATGCTTCCTTGGCAAAATAAACTACAACGACTTCATTCGCCGACACCTTGGAGAGCGTCCCGGAGCCATTGTGGAGATAGAAACCGGCCGGAAGCTCGGCACACATCGCGGCTACTGGTTTCACACCATAGGCCAGCGCAAAGGGTTGGGACTTAGCGGAGGTCCATGGTACGTGGTAAAGAAAAACGTGGCTCAGAACGTGATATATGTGTCACGTGGATATGACACCGAAAAACAGTATGGTCACACCCTTCATCTTGACGAGATGCATTGGATCACAACCGACCCTTGGGGCGAACAATGCTCCCAGGTTCCTATCACGTTCAAAAACCGTCACACACCGGAATTCTTCCCCGCCACACTCACACGCCTACCCGATGGCGACTACGTAGTGGAAAGTGAACGCAAGGTACAAGGTATAGCCCCGGGACAATTTGGAGTGATATACGATCATAAACATGAACTATGCCTCGGCAGTGGAATCATCACAGGTCGTGCCATTGAATTATAACCCATTTACACACTACCGACATGAACAGTGACAACCACAATCCACATCGGCAGAGAGTGAAACTCAAAGTGCTTGGAATATCCTACAGCCAGATACAATCCGGTGCCTATGCACTGATACTTGCGCAGGTTGATGGTCCATACCGGATTCCTGTAGTGATTGGAGCGGCCGAGGCCCAGTCAATAGCATTGCGGATGGAAAGCATCACTCCTCCACGCCCCATGACCCACGACTTGTTTGTGAGTTTTGCACACGCTTTCGGAGTCAAACTCAAAGAAGTGTTCATATATAAATTTGAGGATGGCATATTCTCCTCCGAGCTCACGTTCAGCGATGGTGAACGCACCGTGGTGATAGATTCACGCACATCTGATGCCATTGCTATAGCCATGCGCACATCCACACCCATATACACTACACCGGAAATTGTGGACGAAACCGGATTTGTCATGGAGATTCAGGAAACCGATGACAATACAGACGGCAACACAGATTCCGGAAGTGTGATACTTGAAGAACCGGATTTTGAATTGGACGAATACGATCCTGATCACGAACCGCGCTTGGAACAATATTCCATAGAGGAGTTGGAGCGTACTCTGAAAAAACTTATTGATACAGAAAAATACGAGGATGCCGCCAAAGTGAGCGAAATTCTCCGCAAAAAAAAGAACTCATAACCATTTTCAAATATTCATATCATGGAAACTATAAAAGTAAAACTCGCCGCAATGAACTTTCTTGAATTTGCGGTTTGGGGAGCCTACCTCACTTCGTTAGGCATATACCTGGCCTCCGTGGGTCTTGGAGACAAAATCTTTTGGTTCTACACCGTGCAAGGCATCGTGTCCATATTCATGCCGGCATTGGTGGGCATAGTTGCCGACCGATGGATACAGGCACAAAAAATGCTTAGCTTGTGTCACCTTATAGCCGGAGTATCAATGTGTGCAGCAGCATATTACTGTTATAGCGCCGAAGCCGTGGAATACGCTCCTCTATTCACACTATACACTATTTCCGTAGCATTCTTCATGCCTACTATCGGACTCGCCAATTCAGTGGCATACACAGCACTTGGCAAAGCCGGACTTGACACAGTGAAACACTTTCCTCCAATCAGAGTTTTCGGCACAATAGGATTTATCTGCTCCATGCTGCTGACTAATTTCTTGAATATAGACGGAGTGTCAATGCAGAAAACATATTTTCAAATGCTGTCGTCAGGCATTATAAGCCTTATTCTAATGCTCTACGCACTTACAATGCCAAGCTGCCCGGTCAACAATGGTGCATCAAAATCTGTTGTTGATGCATTTGGCCTAAGAGCATTCACACTGTTCAAGCAGAAAAAAATGGCCATATTCTTCATTTTTTCCATGTTTCTTGGCGTGTCTCTACAAATAACCAACAGCTATGGCTCCACATTTATCAGCGCTTACGAACAAGTTGCCGAATATGCACACACTTGGGGCGCACAGAATGCCACAGCTTTAATATCTCTTTCCCAAACCTCAGAAACATTATGCATACTTCTCATCCCCTACTGCCTGAAACGCTTCGGCATAAAAGGTGTGATGATGATAGCCATGCTCGGATGGGTACTCCGATTCGGATTTTTCGGCCTCGGCAACCCCGGGTCAGGCGTGTGGTTGTTTGTGCTATCAATGATAGTTTACGGCGTGGCGTTTGACTTCTTCAATATTTCCGGCTCATTGTATGTGGACAAGCAGACAGATCCGTCAATCCGTTCCTCGGCACAAGGATTGTTCATGCTCATGACCAACGGTGTCGGTGCCACTGTGGGCACATTGGCTGCCGGAGCAGTGGTAAACAATTATGTTTTCAGCCCCGGGCTATCTCCGGCGGAAGCCATTGAAGGATGGCACACATCATGGTACATATTCGCAGCCTATGCACTGGCTGTAACAGTGGCTTTCTGGCTGGTATTCAAGGACGATGAAAAACCACATGTGAGAGTCGACTCAGCCATAGATCACAACAATAAAGAACTTGATATATTATGATACAATTCTATGCCCCTGACATAGAAACAACCCTGACACTTCCTGAAAGTGATTCTCAACACTGCGTGCGCGTGTTGAGAATGCAACAGGGAGATGAAATAGAGGTGATTGACGGTAAAGGCCATCGCTTTACCTGTCGCCTTGACAATGCACATTCCAAACATGCCACAGTGGAGATTGTGAGCAAAACGGATGTACCACTATGCTGGCCACAACATATTAC
>CAMWXV010000052.1 GCA_947178305.1 uncultured Porphyromonadaceae bacterium
CTGACGAAAACGTAATTTGGGTCATGCCGTGCCACTCATGGGGAATGCCAAAATGGGTAAAAAAACTCTTGCGCCACATCAACCTGACCGGAGCGGAAACCTGCCGGCACCATCTTGTCATGACCTGTGGCGATGACATAGGACTCGCCCACATCCAATGGCGAAAATCAATCACCAGACGAGGATGGAAACCCATAGGCACCTATTCCGTTACGATGCCCAACACTTATGTAACTCTACCCGGATTTGACACAGACTCCGCAACTGTCACACAGCAGAAACTTGACAGAATGCCCGAACGGATCAGCAGAATATGGCACAGCATAAAATGCAACACACGTGTAGACGACGTCACACGCGGCTCCAAGCCCTGGCTCAAGACAAATATCGTCTATCCTCTGTTCATGCAATTCCTTACCTCTCCGAAACCGTTCCATGCCACAGACCAATGCATCGGATGTGGCAAATGCTCACGCATATGTCCGTTAAGCAACATAGCAATGCACAATAACAAACCGCAATGGAGCCACAACTGCACACTGTGCCTTGGATGCTACCATGCCTGTCCAACACATGCCATAGCCTATGGCAAAGCCACACTCAGCAAAGGACAGAAACAACCCATCCAACCATAACCCCAAAAAAATACAACCACGGACTATAGCACCGTGAACTTGTGAATCAGAGCCATCATCACCACATCAACAATAGTTGCATCATCATCCGATTTCACAACCGCCGTTGTCACACCATAAGGCAACAGCAGCGACTTCGCATCATCGCTCCATTCAGCCGAAGCCACAGCAACCAGCCTACCGCCAAACGGATTCGGATAAGGCTTGTTTGAACGAAACTCCGCCCAAGCCTCAACTATTGCAAAAGGACATTCCACAGCAGTGCCTACCACCACATCTATATCACCCCACGCACGGCATATCAAAGCCACAGAACGCCTCAAATCCTCCTCACACTCATAATCCACCGGATGAAACTGGGCTCCTGTCTTGCGGGCCAATGCCACTCCGGCATCACTTTCACCGCCCATGAAAGCCACCTTGCATCCAACATTGCGCAAACTCTCCACAAGCATAGCGTCCACAGACTGTCCGGTACCAACAATTAGCACCCTACGCTCAACAAACGGCAATTGCCACACACCGGGCTTACATCCGGCAGTGGCAACTTTGCGCACTGTACGACACAGAGCACCTTTACGGTGCTCCTCCATCTTTCGTTCCAAATAATTATCGGCCATCAGTCTTTGGTCTCCATATCCGTTTTGGGATCGGAACCCACCACAGGGTTCTCATCCACAGCCTCCGAGTTCTTTATCTTCAGTTTTATGGCATCAAACCCAAGTCCGTAAACACCGTTCACATTAGCCTGAGTGATAAAAGCGTTGGGGTCAATGCTTTTGATAATGCGGAATATGTTCACCGACTCTATCTTACGGCACATCACCAACAGCACCTTCACCTCCTGCTTGCTATACCATCCCATACCGCTAAGCACAGTGCATCCACGATTAGCCTTGTTGTTTATTGCAGTCGCAATCTTGTCCCAATGTTTGGAAAAAATGGTAAACTGCACAGCCTGACGGTTCGTGTTGATTATCATATCCGCCATATAAGCCACAATAACAAGAGTCACAAAACCGTAAACCACAGTTTCCACCTGATGCCAGATAAAGTAACTTGACGATATTATACACATATCGCAATACAGCATGGTGCGTCCCACACTCACATTTGTGTGCTTTGACACCATAGCGGCCACAATATCTGTACCTCCGGTACTGCCATTGTGCGTAAACACCATACCTATACCTATACCACACATCAGCGACCCTATGATTACGCTCATAAACGGCTGACCGTGAATAATACCACCCTCAAACACCGGAGTTAGCAGCCCTATGAACAATGATATTACCGTTGCCCCGAACACCGTGCGTATCACAAATTGCTTGCCCACGGCACGATATGCAAAGAACAGCAATATCAGATTGAGTGCATATTGCGACACCGCCACCGGCACTCCGGTACCAAAGAGCTTTTGGGTTACAAAATATATTATCGTGCCCAAACCGGTGACACCACCTATCACTACCTTTTCAGGAAATATAAATGCAGTGAAACCAAGTGCATACAGAAATATGCCAAACACTATAACCGCATAATCACGGATAGAGAGCCAATATTGCTTTCCCGAAAGCTTGAGTGCCATGAGTCGGAACAGTTTAGTTTAGTAAAATTTACGAATACCCATGATTTCACGCGCCTGACGCAGTGTCTCGGCTGCACGTGCGCGAGCCCTCTCGGCACCCATCTTCACCACCTTGGCAAGATACTCCTCATTGGAGCGTATATCTAAAATACGCTCACGGATAGGAAGTGTTATGGCCAGAATATCCTCGGCCAATTGCTTCTTCATATCTCCGTAACGAATTGAGCAGTCGGCATAAGCATCACGGTAATGCTGCACCACCTCGGGAGTTGAAGTCAGCTCCATGAGAGTAAGCAGATTCTTCACCGGCTCCGATATAGGCTGGTTCATCTCTTTGGGACCCTCGTCGGTGACAGCACGCATCACCTTTTTGCGAAGCACCTTTTCCTCATCTATAAGATATATGCAGTTACCCTCGCTCTTGCCCATCTTGCCAGATCCGTCAAGTCCGGGCACCTTCACCGGAGCACCGCCGAATGTAAAGTTGGCCGGTTCCGGAAACAGCTCCACACCATAGAACGAGTTGAATCTGCGCGCAAATCTGCGTGTCAGCTCCAAATGCTGCTCCTGGTCCTTGCCCACAGGCACATGAGTGGCTTTCTGTATAAGAATATCCACCGCCATCAAAGTCGGATAAGTGAGCAAACCGGCATTCACGCGTTTGTTTGACTCATTGCCTATAATCTCCTTTTCTATATCATCGCTCTCGCTCTTTATACCCAGCTGCTTACGAGCCTTGTCCTTGAACGAAGCCGTGCGCATCAGCTCTCCGATACCCACATGCATATTGAGCAGCAGATACAGCTCACTCACCTCCGGCACATCACTCTGCACAAACAGAGTGCTCTTTTCAGGGTTCAGACCGGCAGCAAGATACTCTGCCAAAATATTCTTCACATTCTCATGCAGCTGCGCTGGATCCGGATTGGTTGTGAGCGCGTGAAGGTCTGCTATAAAAAACATCGGATCATAGTTATGCGTATCATCGTTTTGCATACGCACAAACTTACTCAAAGCACCAAAATAGTTACCGAGGTGCAAATTGCCGGTGGCACGGATGCCACTGAGCACTATCTCTTTTTTGGAATTTTCCATATCTATATTTTCTTTTTTTATATTTATCGTCTTTTAAAATCTATACCCCACACTACCAGCAAAGCTAACATTGCGCACATACGGATGCTCCACGCCATTGGGTGTGGACGCAGTGTTCTTCACACCTATCTGGGCACGGCACCCCACCACGAGATGAGGACCGAAATTCAGGCTCGTACCTATGTACACACCTATATCTCCTCGCAAAAACACATTCTGAAATGTTGTTCCGCTATGAAAATAGTCAGTCTTCACATCCAGTTTCTCCATCACCAGCTCGTCAAGAGCATTGACCGAACCGCGATACAGCACCTGACGCTGCTTCCCGGCAAAACCGAACGCATAATACGCACCTCCGTCCACAGACCAGCGCACACTGCGAGCCACATTGAAACGGAACGAAACAAACACAGGTATGTTCACATACCACATATCATTGTCAAGATACACAGCGCTCATGGTTTGGGTCTCCGGACTCACCACAGCCATATCCATAGTATATGACGAATGAATAAGATTGATTTCAGTACCGAACCCCAAATAATCACGCAATCCCAATACGCCACGTCCACCCACGCCCAAAGCATGTCCCATATTGGTGCGCAGATTCTCTATCTGAGGAAAACATCCCTTGTAATTGCTCATCACTGTAGCTGTTCCGGCTATGGCGTGTACTTCGGTTTCTATAAACCGTGACGCGGGACCTCGTTGAAAAAAATCAAGTTCCTCACCATGAGCGCCTACAACACCGAGCACCAAGGCTGCAACAGTAAATATATGGGATAACTTCATATCTGGTTATGATTTCAAGCCCCAAAGTTAATGAATTTTTTCCACACGCCACCAACTGAAAAGCATTGGTTTTAACCACAAAAATTTCATTCGGAGTATATTATTAATTACCTTTGCGTACATTTTAATAATTTAATCATATTAATATGAAAAAACTTCTACTTTCTATTATCTCAGTCGTGATGACTGTTATGATGGCAAAAGCCGATGTGGTTACATTTGACTTTGTCAATGAAACCTATGGTCTCACCCGCGAAACCGAAAACAACGGCCCATACATTGACAATGGCGTTAAATGCGCCAACGGCAATGTCACCATCACTCTGTTCAAACAAGAAGGCAAAAACGGCATGCGCCTGTGGAGCGACGGTCTGCGTTTCTACAAAAGCTCCAACTCCGGCATGGACATCAGCGTACCCGCCGGACAAACCATAAGCAAGATAGAAATCTCCGTGGTATCCGGTGCAGTATTCGCCCTTGCCGACGGTTATACCGGCACTTACGACAACGGCACTTGGTCAGGTTCCGCTGAATCTGTGAAGCTAAACTACACAGCAACCGCCAACAAAGCCGTGAAAACTGTTACCGTCACTTTCGCTGGCGCACCCGCAGTTGGCCAGGATCTCACCGAACCTGAAATCAACATGGAAGACCACAACATGATTTCCATCTATCAGGCCGAAGAATCTCCTGTTTACTACACCATTGACGGCACCGACCCTTTGACCAATAACGCACCCGCCGCCGGTGCCAAACTCTACTCCAAGCCTTTCGCTATCACCGAAGCCTGCACCGTTAAAGCAGCCGCATACGAAGACGGCTCTTTCAGCGCCATCGCTTCCAAGAAAGTTTACCTCAATGAAGTTAGCTCCATTGCAGCCTTCATGAGCAACGGCAGCCCCAACACTACTCTGCTCAACTCTCCTGTAACCGTGCTCTACAAAAACGGTCGTTACATGTGGGTTAAAGATGCCGCCTCCTACATCCTTATCTACAATGGATCCGACATTGAACTTCCCGCCCTCACCAACGGTCAGAACATAGCCACTGTAACCGGTAGCTACAAACTGCAAAACAATGTGATTCCCGAAATCATCCCCTCGGCTATCGGCGAAGTTTCCAACGGCACTGCTGTAGCTCCCCAGCTCACCACAGTTGCCGACCTCAAAGCAGCTAAAGTAGCCGACATAATCAACCGCTACTACAAACTGGAAAACGTGGACATCACAGCAGCCACTGCCGCCAACAACTTCACTGTTGCCCAGGGCACCGAAAGCATGACCGGCTACAACCAGTTCAACAATGCCAATTATTACGACCTGCTTGAAGTACCCGAAGGTTCCGGTTTCACCGTTGAAGGCTTCATAAGCTGCTATAACAACAATGTGCAGTTTGTATTCTCTAAAATATATGGCGGCACTGTCAAAGAAACCGTTGCCACTCCTGTTATATCTCCTGTAAGCGGCGAACTCAACAACGGCGACAAAATCACTATAACCTGCGCCACTGAAGGTGCCACCATCTATTACACCACCGATGGTTCCAACCCTGCAGAAGGCGGCATTGAATACACCGGTGCCATCACATTCTCAGGCGAGCAGATGACCATCAAAGCCATCGCCATCAAAGCTGACATGCTTGATAGTGACATGGCCACAGCCAACTACACACTCAAAGTAGCCGGACAGACCTCAGCCCAGTTCAACTTTGGTGAAAACGGCAACGTCGCCGCCCTCGCATCCAAAACCATTGAAGCTGGCAACGGTCAGGAAGAAACAGACCTCAACAACCTCAACGACGTGACATTCTCCCTGTCGCCTATGACCGTGACATTGGCCAAAGCCGAAGGTTCAAGCGCACCCCGCTGGTGGTACACCGCCACTATCAAAAACGAGCTTCGCGTTTACAAAAAGAACACCATCACCGTGAACCTCACCAAAAACGGCTACAAACTCACCAAAGTGGAATTCATTAAAGGCACCGCAGCTGCAACAAACTACCAGACACTCAAGCTCAGCGCCACCACCAACCTTGGTGAAAACGGCGAATGGAACAACGACACCAAAACATGGACAGCCCCCGCAACCGGACTTGTAAACCAGATAGTGTTCACCGTAGATGCCGAAAACAACGCCCGCCTTTGTGGCATCAACGTCACCTACGTTGAAGACCCCAACGGCCAGGCAGGCATCAACAGCGTAGCCACCGACAACAGCAACGCACCCGTTGAATACTACAACCTGCAAGGCGTGCGCCTCAACGGTACCAACCTCCCCGCCGGCATCTACATCCGCCGTCAGGGCACCGAAGTCAAGAAAGTGTACGTGGCTCACTAATCCACCATACATACCCCAAACACCGACGAGGCGGTCTAACATGATGTTAGACCGCCTCTCCTTTTAATAAAATATGACTTCTACGCAAACTTGAATCTTTGTTATTATCATCAACTTAGATGATGTGGAATTTATAATTAAATAAAAAGATTTCAGGCTAATTTTATGAGAAATTTGTTATATCTTTGTACTCTGAACTGACAAAAAAGAAGAATTATGGCAATGACAATTAAAACATCTCCCGAACTTTGGGGTGAGGATGCAAAAATCTTCACCGAAGAGGCGGAGCGCAATAGCAAATTGCCTACGCCAAAGCTATCCGAATCGCAACGCAAGGTTCTTTCCACTATGCTGGAAAATGCAAAAAATGTCATATTCCCACCACGAAAAGATTAATTATGACAAAATTCATTTTTGTTGAAAACACCTTCATGGTACCATACACCAAAGGGGTCGCAGATTATTGCGACCCCTTTTTGTGTGGGGATGACGACCTTGATGACTTCTTCAGATATGATGTGTTTCTATATGAAGCATAATTACTCGGCAAGACCTACTGCTGGATAAATAAATCCAATCAACATGAGATAGTAGCTATTGCTACACTGTCCTATGATGGTATAAAAACCTACACCCTTGACAATACATCTAAAAATTCATTTCAAAGAAAAATACCACAGCAGAAACGGCACCGCAGTTACCCAGCTGTATTGATAGGCAGACTTGGTGTCAACAAAAATTTCCAAAGGCAAGGTCTGAATGTCGGCTCTCAACTTATGGACGCTCTGAAATATTGGTTTGTTGATGAGAATAACAAAGCCGCTTGTCGCTATATGCTTGTGGATGCATACAACACTCCGTCTACAATTCATTATTATCAAAAAAACGGATTCAAACCTCTTTACAGGACTGAACTGGGTGAAAAATATGCATTTGGTATTACAAAGGAAGAATCGCTGAAAAGCCGAATCTTTTTCTTTGATTTGAAATTGATTACGACATAACGGTATCTGAAGAGAAAACACCTCATAACGAGACTTCCAACATTGTATATAATAATGTTGGCCATATTGTCCATAGAACAGCAACTGTTTTTTTGAATTTAGTGTCATTTTTTAATCATAAGTGTGGTGGCAGGTTGAGGGATTTTTTTGTGGGTGTGCAAAGTTTTGCGTAAATTTGTGGCAGATTATTCTACTCCAAAATATTTGCCGCTTATGAATAGCAACAGCCTCGTGTCGATCAACGACATATCGCGCGACGAGATCCTCGACCTCATAGAGCGTGCCCGCTTTTTTGAAGAGCACCCCAACCATAAAATCCTTGATGGGAAGGTTGTGGCGACTCTTTTTTTTGAACCTTCCACACGCACTCGTTTGAGTTTTGAAACCGCAGTGAACCGCCTCGGTGGTCGCGTAATCGGTTTTTCCGATGCCAGCACCTCCAGTTCTTCCAAAGGCGAATCGCTCAAAGACACCATCATGATGGTGAGCAACTACGTGGATCTCATCGTGATGCGTCACTATTTGGAGGGAGCGGCGCGTTATGCCACAGAAGTTACAGACACTCCCGTGATTAACGCCGGCGATGGAGCCAATCAGCATCCGTCACAAACAATGCTTGACCTCTATTCCATCTCCAAGACCCAAGGCACCCTCAACGATTTGACCATAACCATGGTAGGAGACTTGAAATATGGCCGCACAGTGCATTCACTGCTTATGGCCATGCAATATTTCAATCCCACATTTCATTTCGTGGCCTGTCCTGAGTTGCAGATGCCAAAGGAATACAAAGAGTTTTGTGACCTGCACGGCATAAAATATTATGAACATACCGAATTTTCTCCGGAGGTGATTGCCGCATCCGACATACTGTATATGACCCGTGTGCAGCGCGAGCGTTTTTCGGATCTCATGGAGTACGAAAAAGTGAAAAACCTGTACACATTGCGCAACAGTATGCTTGACGTGGCCAAAGATAATCTGCGTGTGCTTCACCCGCTGCCCCGTGTAAACGAAATAGACCGCGATGTGGACGACAACCCCAAAGCCTACTATTTTGAACAGGCAAGAAACGGATTATTCGCCCGACAGGCTATCATATGCAAAGCTTTGGGTATAGATGTGTTGAACTTAAAAGGTGATGAGTGATGAACACTGACAAAAAAGAATTGGCCGTGGCCGCTCTGCGTTGTGGCACAGTTATTGACCATATTCCGAGTTCCGCCCTTTTCAAGGCCGTTAAGATTCTCGGCATTGAGAACATGGATAAGTATGTAACCATCGGCAATAACCTTTCAAGCCACAAACTCGGCACAAAAGGTATTATCAAAATAGCCGATGTCGAATTTCCCGAGTCCATACTCAATCGCATAGCTCTCATAGCTCCGCACGCCAAAGTCAATATAATACGTGATTTCAATGTCGTGGAAAAGCGCCCTATAAAACTGCCTGACACAATTGTGGGGATAGTGAGATGCGCCAATCCCAAATGCATCACCAACAATGAGCCTATGCGCACTCGTTTCACCGTGGTGAATCGCAATGACGTGACTATCCGTTGCGACTATTGCGGCCACACCGTTAAGAGCGACGATGCCATCATTGACTGATTGCTGCCGATGAAACAATCCTGGAAGCCCGGAACCATGATATATCCACTGCCCGCAGTGCTTGTCAGCTGCGGTGCCGGTGATGATGCGAGTTTCTTTACCGTGGCCTGGACCGGTACAATTTGTACCAATCCGGCCATGTGCTACATATCGGTGCGCCCTGAACGCCACAGTTACGCCTTGATCAAAGAGCGTATGGAGTTCACCATCAATCTCACCACTGCCAACATGGCAAAAGCCACCGACTGGGCGGGGGTACGTTCCGGAGCCAGCTACAATAAATGGCAAGAAACCGGCCTTTCTCCCGAACCGGGCGTGAAAGTGCAATGTCCGTCAATAGCCGAAAGCCCTCTGAGCATAGAATGCCGCGTAAGGGAAATCGTGCATCTTGGCAGCCATGACATGTTTATAGCAGAAGTGCTCAATGTTCTCGCACAAGAATCGCTTATTGATGCTGAAACCGGCGCTTTCCGACTTGACAAAGCCGGATTGATGGCCTATAGCCACGGCGGTTATTTTGAGCTGGGCACCAAACTGGGCACTTTCGGCTGGAGCGTAAAAAAATCAAAGAAATAACTTACACATACTCTAATAGATATGCAGAACGATTCTCAAATTTTTGAATTGATTGAACGTGAGCATCAGCGCCAGAAAAAAGGCATTGAGCTGATTGCCTCCGAAAACTTTGTTTCACCCCAAGTGATGCAGGCTATGGGTTCATGCCTGACCAACAAGTATGCCGAAGGTTATCCCGGACACCGCTACTATGGCGGTTGTCAGGTGGTAGACGAAGTAGAGCAGTTGGCCATTGACCGTATCAAAGAAATTTACGGTGCCGCTTACGCCAACGTACAGCCCCACTCCGGAGCACAGGCCAATATGGCTGTGTTCATGACCTGCCTCAAACCCGGCGACAAGTTCCTTGGCCTCAACCTCGCTCATGGCGGACACCTGTCTCACGGCAGCCCAGTCAACTTCTCCGGCCTCATGTTCCAGGCTTTGGAATACAATGTGCGCGAAGACAACGGCCTTGTAGACTACGACCAAATGGAAGAAGTGGCACGTCGCGAACGCCCCAAACTGATAATCGGTGGAGCAAGTGCCTACTCTCGCGAATGGGACTATGCACGCATGCGCCGCTTGGCCGATGAAATCGGTGCCATCCTCATGATCGACATGGCACATCCCGCAGGTCTTATCGCCGCCGGACTGCTTGACAATCCTGTAAAATATGCACATATCGTTACTTCAACCACACACAAAACACTTCGTGGCCCCCGCGGCGGTATAATCCTGCTTGGTGAAGACTTTGAAAACCCATGGGGCAAGACCAATCCCAAAGGCCAGATACGCATGATGTC
>CAMWXV010000053.1 GCA_947178305.1 uncultured Porphyromonadaceae bacterium
AGCAAAAGTATGGACACGACATTTGTAATATTTGACTTTGATTACCTTCACGGCAAATCAGCGAGCACAAAGTCAACTTGCGCAACAAGTGTCGGCCATATACATAACTGGATAAGCAGCGGCAACTCCCTAATGATGGATTGTCGCTGTTTTTGTAATGTTCAAGAGGCTATCGACATAATAGAGCGCAGAGTTATTCCATCAGATTCATATGAAGTTTTGACACAAATTTGCGGTACCGTCATCTTTTCTGCCATTACCGGTATCTCTGTCTGGCTTCATTATCCGGCATTAAATAGCGACAATTCCCTATTCACGGAATTGTCGCTATTTGTTTTCAGCCCCTTGTGTGATTGTAATAAAAAGGTCTGCCGTCAGTGTGAAAACAATATTATAAAAACGATATGGAACAAATAAAACACGAATGTGGCGTGGCTATGATAAGGCTACTGAAACCGCAAGAGTATTACAAAGTGAAATACGGTACGGCAACCTATGCGCTTGACAAGCTCTATCTATTGATGGAGAAGCAGCATAACCGCGGTCAGGAAGGTGCCGGTATGGCTTGCCTGAAACTTGATGCCAAACCGGGTGAGGAGTACATGTTTCGCGAAAGAGCCGTGGGCACCGGTGCTATCACGGAGGTGTTTGGAACCATTCACAGGCATACCGAAATCTATCAGGCCGATATTTACATGGGGCATCTCCGCTACTCCACTACCGGCAAAGGAGGCTTGGAATATGTGCATCCGTTTTTAAGACGCAACAATTGGCGTGTGAACAACCTGGCTTTATGCGGCAATTTCAACCTAAGCAACACGGAGGAAGTGTTCAATCATATTGTGGCCGACGGGCAACATCCACGAAGATATGCCGACACTTACATACTGCTTGAACAGCTGGGTCACAGGCTTGACCGGGAGGTGGAAAGGGTTTATGACTTGTGCAGCCAAGACGGCATGAAAGGTGCTGTTCTCACCAATGCCATTGAGAGCCGTGTTGACATGGCCAATGTGCTGCGCCAATCAAGCGGATTATGGGACGGCGGTTATGTGATATGCGGACTCACCGGCAGTGGCGAGGCTTTCGCCATACGCGACCCTTGGGGCATTCGCACCGCTTTTATGTATGCCGATGACGAGGTGATAGTGCTTGCGTCAGAACGGCCTGTGATACAAACGGTAATGAACATTGATTCAGACAGCATAAAAGAGTTGCAACCCGGACAAGCCCTGTTAATAAACAAGTCCGGGAAATGGAGGTTGGAGCAGATCAATCAACCTAAGGAGAAACGCGCCTGCTCTTTTGAACGCATATATTTCAGCCGCGGCAGCGATGCCGATATCTATCGCGAACGCAAACAGTTGGGACGTAATCTTGTTCCGGCCATATTAAAGGCTATTGACAATGATGTAGAGCATACTGTGTTTTCATATATACCCAACACTGCCGAAGCGGCATATTACGGTATGCTCGAGGGGCTTGACGAGTGGCTGAACAAAGAAAAGGTAAAGAAGATAGAGGCTTTGGGTCACAACCCCAATCATGAAGAGCTTGTAGATATACTATCAACGCATATACGCCACGAGAAAGTTGCTATAAAGGACATCAAACTCCGTACATTCATCACCGAGGGAGCCAGCAGGGATAATCTGGCGGCGCATGTTTACGATGTGACATACGGAAGTGTGCGTCCCAATGTGGACAATCTGGTAATTATTGACGACAGTATTGTGCGTGGCACCACACTGCGACAAAGCATTATCAGCATTCTTGACCGTTTAAAACCCAAGAAGATAGTCATAGTATCGTCGGCTCCGCAAATACGTTATCCCGATTTCTACGGCATAGACATGGCAAGCATGAACCAACTGATAGCTTTTCAGGCTACAATAAGTCTATTAAAAGACCGGGGACTGAATGATGTGATTGACAGCCAATACAGAATGGCCAAAGAGAATGAAACCGGAGCCAAAACGACAACAAACTACGTGAAAGAGCTATATGCCCCATTTACGGATGGTGAGATTTCAACTCAGATAGCCAATATGCTGACTCCCGAAGGAACGCAGTCAAAAGTTGAAATCATTTTCCAATCGCTGGAAGGTTTACACGATGCCTGTCCCGACCATGCCGGCGACTGGTATTTCAGTGGCGACTATCCCACTTCGGGTGGCATAAAACTGCTTAACGAAGCATTTGTAAATTACATAGATAAGATTTATCAATTTTGAGATATATGACAAGGCTGAGAGACAATAAAAAACAAGCCAAATTAGTGTTGGACGACGGATCTGTTTTTAATGGCTATTCGTTTGGCCATGAATGCTCCACATTGGGAGAAGTGGTGTTCAACACAGCCATGACAGGTTATCCGGAAAGCATGACAGACCCCTCATACAAGGGGCAAATCCTGGTAATGACTTATCCGTTGATAGGGAATTACGGTGTACCAACATGCAATGTGGGTACAGACGGAATCTCTGTTAGAATGGAGAGCGAAAACATACATATCAAAGCATTGGTAGTAGCCGATTATAGCGATGTTCACAGCCATTGGGAATCCGAGGAAAGTTTGTCGGCTTGGCTGAAGAGGAATCAGATTCCGGCCATCACGGGTGTTGACACACGCGAACTGACAAAACTCTTACGCGAAAATGGCAGCATGATGGGCAGAATCATGCTTGAGGACACGCCGGACGAAACAGATGAGATGGATTACGGTAGTGTAAATTTTGTGAAGCAGGTGTCGTGCGACTCCCCTATCGTTTATGGAGAGCACATCAACAAGAAAAAAGTTGTGTTGGTGGATTGCGGTGTAAAGGCCAACATAATTCGCTGCCTGACGAAACGAAATGTGGAAGTTGTCCGCGTGCCTTGGGATTATGATTTCACAATGATGGATTACGACGGACTCTTTATCTCAAACGGTCCGGGCAATCCCGACACTTGCTTCGTGACAGTGGAACATATACGCAAAGCCATGCAGACATCAGACAAGCCAATCTTTGGGATATGCCTTGGCAACCAGCTCTTGGCAAAAGCCGCAGGTGCGAAAGTATACAAACTGAAGTACGGACACCGCAGTCACAACCAACCTGTAAGACTTACAGGAACAAACCGATGTTTCATCACTTCCCAAAACCACGGATATGCAGTTGACCAGAAAACACTTCCTGACGATTGGGAACCGATGTTCTGCAATATGAACGATGGCTCAAACGAAGGTATTCGCCATAAAACCAAACCTTGGTTCTCGGTACAGTTTCACCCTGAGGCCGCTTCAGGGCCTACCGACACCGAATTTCTATTTGACGAATTTATTAAACTGTTGTAAAGGTTATGTATAACGATATAAAGAAAGTATTGCTCTTAGGTTCGGGTGCATTAAAGATAGGTGAGGCCGGAGAGTTTGATTATTCCGGTTCGCAGGCACTGAAAGCACTGAGAGAAGAAGGTATAGAAACCGTATTGATAAATCCCAATATCGCAACCGTTCAGACAAGCGAGGGTGCGGCAGACAAGATTTATTTTCTGCCGGTGACACCATATTTCGTTGAGCGGGTGATAAAGAAAGAACGCCCCGACGGCATCCTATTGGCTTTTGGCGGACAGACAGCACTCAACTGCGGGGTGACTCTTTATAAAAACGGCACACTGGAAAAGTTCAATATAAAAGTGCTTGGCACTCAGGTGCAAGCCATTATGGATACCGAAGACCGCGAACTATTTGTTTATAAACTTGATGAAATAGGAGTAAATACCATAAAAAGCGAGGCCGTAGAGTCCATAGAACAGGCTCGCTTGGCAGCCAACCGCTTGGGTTATCCGGTGATATTGCGTGCCGCCTATGCTTTGGGCGGTTTGGGTTCCGGATTTTGTGACAACGAGCAGGAACTTGACATCTTGGCAGAAAAGGCTTTTGCTTTCTCGCCCCAGGTGCTGATAGAAAAGAGTTTGAGAGGGTGGAAGGAGATAGAATATGAGGTGGTGCGTGACCGATATGACAACTGTGTCACGGTGTGCAATATGGAGAATTTTGATCCGTTGGGCATACATACCGGAGAATCAATCGTGGTTGCCCCAAGCCAAACTTTGAGCAATCGGGACTATCACAAGCTAAGGGAGATAGCCATCAGGATAGTGCGCCATGTGGGTATTGTGGGCGAGTGCAATGTGCAATATGCCTACAATCCCGAGTCGGAAGATTATCGTGTCATAGAGGTCAATGCACGCCTGAGCCGTTCTTCGGCACTGGCTTCAAAAGCAACAGGCTATCCGTTGGCTTTTGTAGCAGCCAAGTTGTCGTTGGGATACGGACTTTTTGAGTTGAAGAACAGTGTGACGCAAACCACCCCGGCATTCTTTGAACCGGCACTTGACTATGTGGTGTGCAAGATTCCGCGTTGGGATTTGAGCAAGTTCCATGGCGTGAGTCGTGAGATAGGGTCGGCAATGAAGTCGGTGGGCGAGGTTATGGCCATCGGTCGCACATTTGAAGAAGCATTGCAAAAAGGGCTGCGCATGATAGGCCAAGGCATGCACGGATTCGTAGAGAACAAAGAGTTGACCATAGCCGATATAGACAAGGCGTTGCGAGAACCCACCGATAAACGCATTTTTGTTATTTCAAAGGCAATGCGCGTAGGCTACAGTGTGGACCAACTGCATGAATTGACAAAGATAGACCGTTGGTTTTTATCAAAACTTATGAATATCATGCATACCAGTCAGGAACTGCATGCGGCCGGGTGTCAGTCATCGGCCATCAGCCCACACCTTCTTACGCAAGCCAAGCAGCAAGGATTCAGCGATTTCCAGATAGCACGCGCGCTGGGACTTGAAGAGACTTTGGGTAGCGAGGCCGGAGCATTGAAAATCCGAACTCTAAGAAAACAGATGAACATCCGCCCGGTTGTGAAGCAAATTGATACGCTTGCAGCCGAATATCCGGCCAAAACAAATTATCTGTATCTCACTTATAACGGCGTTGCCAATGACATACAATATCAGGACGACCGCAAGAGTGTGGTGGTTCTGGGGTCAGGAGCCTACAGAATAGGGTCAAGTGTAGAGTTTGACTGGTGCGGAGTGCAAGCATTGCAAACCATTCGCAAGGAAGGTTACAGAAGTGTTATGATAAATTTCAATCCCGAAACAGTTAGTACCGACTATGATGTATGTGACCGACTATATTTTGACGAATTGACTTTTGAGAGAGTGCTGGATATCATAGAGTTGGAAAATCCTTACGGCGTGATAGTTTCAACCGGCGGCCAAATACCCAACAATCTTGCACTTCGTCTTGACCGTCAGCAGATTCCTATACTCGGCACATCGGCCAAAAGCATTGATAATGCTGAAGACCGCGACAAGTTTTCCTTTATGCTTGACCGCATGAGAGTGGATCAGCCGGAATGGCGGGCTCTCAGTTCAATAGACGATATTCACACGTTTGTGGCCAAGGTGGGATTTCCTGTGTTGGTAAGGCCATCGTATGTGCTGAGCGGTGCTGCCATGAATGTATGTTCAAACAAAGATGAGCTTGACCGTTTCTTGCGCCTTGCAGCCAATGTATCAAAAGAGCATCCGGTGGTGGTAAGCCGCTTTATTGAACAAGCCAAAGAGATAGAATTTGACGCAGTGGCACAAAATGGCGAGATTGTGGTTTACGCCATAGGCGAGCATGTGGAATATGCAGGCGTCCACTCGGGGGATGCCACCATTCAGTTCCCGCCTCAAAAATTATACATCGAGACCATTCGCAGAATAAAGCGCATCTCCCGCCAAATAGCGCACGAGCTCAACATCTCGGGTCCATTCAACATACAGTATCTGGCAAAGGATAACGACATAAAGGTGATAGAGTGCAATTTGCGAGCCTCGCGCAGTTTTCCTTTTGTATGCAAGGTTCTTAAGTTGAATTTTATAGAAATTGCCACACGTATCATGCTTGGGAAAACGGTAGACAAGCCGTCAAAAAGCATATTTGACCTTGATTATGTGGGCATCAAGGCAAGTCAATTTTCATTTAACCGATTGCAAGGAGCCGATCCGGTGCTGGGTGTGGACATGACCTCAACCGGAGAGGTGGGATGCATAGGCGGAGATTCCGATTGTGCCATACTAAAGGCCATGCTTTCCGTTGGCTATCAGATACCTCAAAAAGGAGTGCTGCTATCCACAGGAAATATCCGTCAAAAAACAGCCACTCTTGATTCAGCCCGCCTTCTGGCTGCAAAAAATTTGCGACTTTTTGCCACTCAGGGCACATCAAAATTTCTAACGGACAATGGAATAGACAACACTTTGGTTGAATGGGACGATGCATTTTCATTGCTTCACGCTCATGAGGTGGATATGGTGATAAATATACCAAAGAACCTTTCTTCTCAGGAAATAAGCAATGGTTACAAGGTGCGACGAACAGCCGTTGACCTCAACATACCTCTGCTCACCAATGCCAGATTGGCGGAAGCATTCATTTCAGCTTTCAGCAAGGTGAATATTGACGAGCTAAGCATCAAGTGCTGGCAAGAATACTAATACGAGCTATGACTCAAAGAATAGAATTTACAAAGATGGAGGGGCTGGGCAACGACTATATCTATGTTGACACCAACCGTTTTCCGATAGCAAGTCCCAACAGATTATCCACCATACTAAGCCGGTGTCACACTGGTGTAGGATCAGACGGACTGGTTCTCATAGGCAGCAGCGACAAAGCGGATTTCAGTATGCGTATATTCAACGCCGATGGCAGCGAAGCCTTGATGTGTGGCAATGCATCCCGATGCATAGGAAAATATGTGTTTGAAAAGGGGCTGACCCACAAGCAAGAGTTAACATTGGAAACGCTTTCGGGTATAAAGACTATACACCTTGAAGTGGAAAACCTACAGGTGGTAAATGTAACCGTGAATATGGGCATACCACAATTGTTTGACACAGAGATGGTGGCAACTGATGATGGCACGCTTGACAATGTCACAATAGACACTCCTTGTGGTGATTTTCGCGCTACATTTGTGAGTATGGGCAATCCTCACGCCGTGATTTTTGTTGATGACATTTCGTCCATTGACATAGATTGCATTGGTAAACACATTGAGTGTCATCCGTTTTTCCCGAAGCGCACCAATGTGGAGTTTGTACAACCTATTAAAGACGGAAATCTACGTATGCGGGTGTGGGAACGCGGCTCGGGTGCTACACAGGCCTGCGGTACAGGAGCCTGTGCCGCAGCCGTTGCCTCACATATCACAGGGCGTTCCGGTTGCGAAACGACAGTGCACATGGACGGAGGAAAGCTTCATATCAAGATCAACAAAGGCGAAGTGTTAATGAAGGGTCCGGCCAAAACAGTGTTTGAAGGAGTAATTGAGATTAATGAGAATGAATAACATATATGTCGCTTATAAATGAAAATTTCCTGAGGCTACACAAAAGCTATCTGTTTTCTGATATAGCCCGAAAAGTTAAGGATTTCAAAGAGAAAAATCCAGATATCAGAGTGGTGAGCCTTGGCATAGGTGACGTAACCAGACCTCTACCGGCATCGGCTATCACAGCAATGCACAAGGCCGTTGATGAAATGTGCCGTGCTGAAACATTCCGGGGATATGGGCCGGAACAAGGTTACGATTTCTTACGCAAGGCAATTGTCAAAACCGATTTTATAGAGCGCGGTGTAACCATTGACATTGACGAGGTGTTTGTAAGCGATGGCGCGAAGAGCGATTGCGGTAATATCGGAGACTTGTTCAACGCTGATTGCAAAGTGGGATTTACAGACCCTGTATATCCGGTATATGTGGACAGCAATATAATGGGAGGCCGTTTTGCGATAAGCCATTTTCCGGTGACAAGCGAGAATGATTTCGTTCCGTCTTTGCCAAGCGAGAAAACAGACCTGATTTATCTTTGCTACCCCAACAATCCCACCGGTACCGTGCTTACGGGTGAACAACTGAAAAAATGGGTGGAGTATGCGCTTGAACACAAATCGGTGATATTGTTTGACGCCGCATACGAGGCTTACATACGCCAGCCCGATATTCCGCATTCCATATACGAAATAGACGGAGCCAAGAAAGTGGCCATAGAGCTTCGCAGTTTTTCAAAGACAGCAGGGTTCACAGGTGTGCGCTGCGGCTATACCGTGGTGCCCAAGGAACTGGTCATCACCGCTGACAACGGAACAAAGATAGGACTCAATCAACTTTGGAACCGTCGCCAATGTACCAAATTCAATGGCGTTTCGTACATAACACAACGAGCGGCCGAGGCCATATACACACCTCAAGGGCAAGCCGAGATTCGCGAGACAACAGACTATTATATGAACAATGCCAACTATATGAAGCAGGAACTCACAAATATGGGTTATAATGTATATGGAGGCAAAAACGCCCCTTACTTGTGGCTGAAGGTGCCGCAAGGCGAAACTTCATGGAGTTTTTTTGACCGAATGCTTCACGAATTAGCGATCGTTACCACTCCGGGTGCCGGTTTTGGCCCAAATGGCGAGGGGTATGTGCGCATCACATCATTTGGTAAAAAAGAAGACTGCATAGAGGCTATCAACAGAATAAAGAATTGGAAAAACATTTAACAATGAACAACGCAAAATACATATTTGTGACCGGAGGAGTGGCTTCTTCTCTTGGCAAGGGGGTAATATCATCCTCAATCGGAAGATTGCTTCAGGAGCGAGGCTACCGTATCACCATACAAAAGTTCGACCCCTATATCAATGTAGACCCAGGTATGCTCAACCCAAATGAGCATGGCGAGTGCTATGTGACGATAGACGGTTATGAATGCGACCTTGATTTGGGGCATTATGAGCGCTTCACCGATATCAAGACCACAAACCGCAACAGCTATACCACCGGCCGAATATATCAGGATGTGATAAACAATGAGAGACGGGGCGAGTATGGCGGCAAGACCGTTCAGGTTGTGCCACATATCACCGATGAGATCAAACGCAACATATTGAAGATCGGCGAGAGCGGAGATGTGGAGTTTGTGATAACAGAAATCGGAGGAACTGTGGGCGATATTGAAGGGTTGCCGTTTCTTGAATCCGTAAGACAGCTGAAATGGGAGCTTGGTAAACGTGCCATATGCGTTCATTTGGCATATGTGCCCTACATTGCGGCCGCCGGAGAGTTGAAAACCAAGCCGACACAACACAGCGTGAAGCAGCTTCAAGGCTACGGCATACAGCCCGATTTGCTGGTACTCCGTTCGGAACACCAGCTTTCGGAATCACTCAAACATAAAGTGGCAAATTTCTGCAATGTTCGCCCGGCATGTGTGTTTCACAGCCCCGACGTACCTTCAATATATGAAGTTCCCATTCGCATGCAGGAACAAGGATTGGACAGCGCCATACTTGAACTCTGCGGGGAACCTGTAAGGCAGACACCATCTATGGACGGTTGGCGCAAATATATCAGCCTACGAAACAATCTTGAAAGCGAACTGCATATCGGCTTTATAGGCAAATACAATCTGCAGGACGCATATAAAAGCATTACCGAAGGATTGTCAATTGCCGGAGTATATCATGGCTGCAAAGTGCATTGTCATTTTATAGACTGCGAACAAATATCCTCGGAGAATGTGGCAGAGAAGTTAATTGGCATGGACGGTTATCTCATATGCCCCGGCTTTGGCAACAGAGGGATAGAAGGAAAGATTGCGGCAGCACAATACTGCCGCGAACATAATCTGCCTACCTTTGGCATATGTCTCGGCATGCAGGTTATGGCTATAGAGTTTGCCCGAAATGTACTTGGCCTCAAAGATGCCAACAGCATGGAATTTGCCCCTCAGACCTCACATCCTGTGATAGACCTGATGGAAAATCAGAAATCAGTGTCTGTACTCGGTGGAACCATGCGTCTTGGAGGCTACAAGTGTGCCCTCATTCAAGGTAGCAAGGCACAAGAGATATATGCAGACACATCTGTTGTAGAACGTCACCGACATCGTTATGAGCTAAACAACGATTACTTACAACAATACGAATCTACCGGAATGATGCGAAGCGGATACAACCCGGAAACAAACTTAACAGAAATCATTGAAATACCGACACACCGTTGGTATCTCGGCACTCAATTTCATCCTGAATACACATCTACAGTAATGCATCCGAATCCACTGTTCCTTGATTTTATAAGAGCGTGCAGCTTGAAAGACTAAAATTTTTCAAAAAAAACAATCTGAATTTTGGGTTATAATATAAACCAAATTATCTTTGTCAAAGTAAAAAGAGCGGGAACGCGCGACCGCTCTTTTTTAAAGTATTAATAGTTTAAATTATAAACCGATTTACAATACTCTCATGAACGACATGCAACTCACCCCGCAAGAGAGCATGGAACTGATTACGTCCATG